>JBBISZ010000015.1:0-10373 GCA_037441045.1 Deltaproteobacteria bacterium
CTGAAAGTTGTGATTTTATCTGCCAGTATTCTTCTGATATGAATTTATCAATTTCTCTATTGTCTTTATCCCCAATATAACCAATCGGATCAACATATAGATAAACATTACTAAGTTTGAGATTATTTTTTAAAAATGCATAAAATTTTATAGGCGCAAATATATCAAGCGCAGGTGAGTCAATAAGAGAACTATCCTCATTCACTTTAGAAAATATTAATATATCTTTATCTTTCAACATTGGTTATTAAGTATTGTATATCTTATAATATAAAGCAGGCACTCCTATACAATACTGTTCCCACTTGCATTTATTACATTTTTTTATCTTTATCCAATTTCCCGATGTGTCTACATCACGCATAAAATTGGCACTTTGACAGATATATGAATTTACCATACTGTGATATTTTTCTGGTAAATAACATAATGGAATAGATGCGTGTGTCGAACTCAATAATGTATTAATAGGTATCCTATATTTTTCAAGCAGAGGAATCATTATTTTTACAACATCTTTATATGATACTATATATTTTTCAAGATTCTTACGATATTCTGGTAAAATAAGAACTGAAAAATGCACATTTATATCTTTTCCAAAAGTATTATAAAGTCTTTCCAGATATTCATCCATAGTGTTTAAATTATACCTGTTTATTATCACATTTACAACAGTATCATATCCTGAATTAATTATGTTTTTTATACCAGTTATTGCTTTATTTAACTGTCCCTTTGAAGAGGTAATAGCATTATATTGTTCCTCTTTTAACGAATGAAGAGATATAAAGAACTGAATCTTCTTTGATCCGGGTATACGCCTAATAAGTTTAGTATTTGAAAAAGCCACTGCATTTGTCTGAATACGTAAGAGCCTTACATCTTTCTTCAATAACCACCTGATAAAATCGGGCAGTTCTCCTCTGATAGATGGTTCTCCACCAGTTATGGTCACCTGACATTTTACATCTGAGAGAATCTTTTCCACAATAGCTTTTAATATGTTAATATCAGGCTCTTCGTTTATAATCGGAGATGAACAGAATTCACAATTCTGATTACATTTATTTGTGAACCGTATGAGAAGCTCTGACTCTCTTCCTTTCTCCTCAAAAGACAAAAATGGAAAAAAATAAGTTATATCTCCAGGATTAAATCTATATTTTTTATTAATAAATAAAAACTGCCCATTTTCTCTAATTTTATTAACATATGGATGAAGATACCCTATCAGTCTATCAATTAAAGAAGTATCTACCTTTATTTCTTCATTTTTTCTAAAACGATAACCAATATTATTTCTTATACCGTAATAATCAAAATTATTTATGCAGTCTTCACACTCAAAAATAATACTATTTCTTAAACCTATTTTTATCTTGTTATCGTATACAAAAAAATAGTTAATCTCTATGCCGTTTTTCTTCATTGCATCTATAAATCTTTCTGCAAGGTTTAATTTATTCATTTTCAATAATGCTCAGCATAATCTCTGCTATTTGATCGAGATCGATTTCACCTGTTGACTGACCGATTGATATTACATAATTCTGACCTTTTTTATAATAATTTTCTGTCTCGTTCACACGCTGAACCCTCAATTGAACTCTTTTATCCTTCGAGACGAGATTGGCAATCAGGACATTTCTCTCCTGTGCAAGGTCCAGAAGTGTAAATCCATGTTTATCAATCAAGGATATATTTTTATTAATTTTTTTTATAATACCCCTAAAATCATCATCTACTATACCAACCTTATTATCCTGAAATCTATGCCCATAAAGGATTGAGTTGTAATATGCCTCCGTAAACTCTTTCCAGAATTCATAATCCAGTGGCTTCTTATAATACCACACATTAGCCTCAGCACAGAAGGTGTGAATATGCTTTTTTCCTCTGTACAGTTCCATAAATCCATCTTTCATAACAAGTCTATCTGAATTAAGTATGTAGCCAAGTCTTTTATCATCTCCTGAATAAAATAATGGTTTGTAGGAAAACTCATCACCAACTTCACCTTCCGGTTTGACAACGACATATCCCATATTGTCTCTAAAAGTGGAAGTGGAAGGATCAAATGGAAGCAGGAATATAAATGGATATTTTAGATAATTATTATACCAATTAATTTTTAATTTTCCCTTTATATCAGCCTTGAGTCTAATTAGATTCTCAGCATTTTCACAATTCAGGCTACACGGAATAAAAAAAAGTAAAGCAAAAGGGTTTAAATAAGGAGAAATTACATTCTCCTTATACCTTAAATACATTTGAGAATATAAATAGTAATTTATCATATAATGTCTATTCTCAGCATAATATTTATTACAGCATGAGGGGTATCCCAGTATATCACCCATAATCTTATAAGTTTTACTCTCTTTATTTTTTTTCAATCCTGATTCAATCATCTTTGTAACTTCTATACTCCTATCTAACCAGGACTCTGAATTACTATAAAAAAGACTAAATTTCGGTCCAGAAATACCTGATTTGTTTTCAACAATTTTTACATACCTGAAATATTTTTCAGCAAATATTTTAATATTCTCAGCCTCCTCTCTACTCTCAATCTCTATCTTCCCGGCCTTTCTCCTCTTATACTTTTTCATTAGAATAGCATCTGCCTTTATATTTACCTCAATACTCATATCTTCCAATCTTTTTACATCAGATTGAAAAGTAAAAGCTTTATTATTATAAATTTTGTCTAACTTTCTAATCGCAAGATCTATATTATTTACTCTTTTTACTAAAAGAAATTTATTAAAATCTTCAACCCTCCTATCTTTATACTTCCATGGAATCTCTTTCTTGTAAAAATTCTGACTTGCAGTGTCAAATATTTTTTCTTTATATTTATTTGCAATTAAATCAGATTTTTTAGCAAGATAAAAAAATGGCAACTCTTTATATAATCTGATTCTTGATGTAAATAATTTACCACAGAGTTGTTCTATATTGAGATATTTAATCAGATGATAATTTAATCTTAGATCCTCTATTCTCGTAAAAGGATTAAATAATATCAGACTAAATCCACCATATTCACTATAATCAAAATGATGGGGGTAATTGTACTTCAACTGGAATATTATCGACAAAAATCTAAATATATCATAGTTTCTTATACCTTTATTATATCGTTCGAGCTCAACATTTGAAAAGTTTTCAATTCCCGTCAGTGCAAGGTAGAGTCTGTTGTCTGTTTTTGATATCCTTTTCAATGCCTCTTTAATTTTGTGTCTATTCCTTATAAAATTATCCACTCTAAAATTAAATAGAAAATCTGTATTATTTATCTTTTCACTTAAAATAATATCAAAAAACTCATCTATTCTATTAATAACTATCTCACCTATTATACGTAACCTCTTTCTAAAATCCCTCCACGGGGTAGTCTTAATTGCTGCGAGTATATGTTTTCCTACTCTCTCATTATTCCATTGATCAATTTTGTTAATATCAGGATTTATGCAGAATGAGCAACCCCTAATCTTACACAAATTACTCAAGTTAATATTTCGGTAAAAACAATTGCTTTTGACTGACCTCTTATAATTACATTCATCATAAAGTATTAGATGTGGAAGGGGTCTAAAGTTCTTAGCCAGATTATTTATATTTGAAAAAGAAAAATCAGGAGATTCATTAAAAAGATATCTTTCATCAATATTATATCTTTTATAAAACTCATTGATATTTGCCTTACTGCCATCAAAAGACTCAATAAAATAAATGCCATCTGTATATCTTTTTATGTTTCTAATAAAATCTTCAGATGGCAGGTGGGAAAATAACAAATCTAACTTTTTACTTTTTTTTAATATTTCTATTATATTGTCCTTACCTTCTTTATCTATTCTCACCCTGTTTTGAAAATCAAGCGCACTTTTTGCCAACAATCCTACCCTCAAATAAATCGTTTTAATCCCCCTTCTTTTCAAAATCCCATTTATATATGGAATACCAATTCCGCAATGAAACCTATCTACAATCACAAATTCTATCAGAACAACTCTATTATTCACAGATTGATTTTACTCCATAAGGTATACTTTCAGTAGAATTGAATGTTACATCTTTGAATTGAAAATCTGTTTCCAATATCTCATCAACAATTATATCCTCAAGACTCATATCAGGTTCATAAAAATTAAAACTTATATCGCCCTCATTCTCAAAATGGCACTCAGAAATATTCTCCCCTTTTATGTTTACAGGTGCAACCAACAAGTCCATTCCACCTGCACCATAACTCATACTCATACCACCAAGCAATAAAGTATCATTATTGTACATTAAAGAATGTAAGATCACATCTCCAATAGACCCATTAAAGTATTTTGAAAATCTTGAATTACCACTCAGGTCAAATACCATAAAAAACGCCCTGCTTATGCCGCCTTTTACTGAGGTACCTGCCAAATACAATGAAAGCAAATTGGAGGATCGGGAGATCATACCAAAATCCATATCATTATCCCCAAATGCCCTCTTCCAACCAATGCTACCATTATTTCCATAATTAAATTTAAATATAACGACATCAGATTCAATTCCAATCTGTCTTCCAGTATATATACTACAATATATCCCTTCATCCGTAATCTGTATACAACCGATAAGATTCAGATTTAATGATGAGTTTACTCTTCTTACATACCTCAGAGATCTATCATTGTTCAGATCCAGAACCAGAATTGAACTATTAAATGAACTATCCTTACTGCTGCAAACATACGAATCTGGAAGGATTTCAACACTCTCTCCTTGAACATCTTTCACTCTAAAAAGCCTCTGAGAAGTAATATTTAAATCTTTATCCATTTTTGCCTCAAATAGATCAAGTCCGGTATCACCTTCAATAGAAGCAGAGCCAAGCATGATACAGTTGAGACTCTTATCACATTCTACCTTTTTTAAGGTTATCCATTCTCCATTATCCATAATTCTGCTCTTTATTATATTCCCATTTCTGTCAATCTTTATAATAAATCCCGCCATCTGTTGTACACCAAATGAATTTGTGGAACCAACAATCATAAGGTTTTCATCCTCAAGTTCTACTATCTTAAGTGGTCCTTTTATCTCCTTGTCACCTCCAAATATTCTTTGCCATATAATATTCCCATTTCTATCAAGCCTCATAACCCAGAGATCTGTACTTCCAGAACAACAGCTCTTTGTAGTAGCAATAAGTACAATATCTCCATTCTTTGTAATTATCATATCTTCCATCAGTTCATCCTTCTCTCCACCATAAACCTTTGGGAAATAGTTGAACTTCTCACATCCGTTCTTCCTGTTTGAATCTCTATCCTCATACATAAGTTTACAACTGTCATAATCACAATTTCCATCTTTACAGAGTGGATTCTCTACATTCAAAGGATTACATTTTATACTACAATTGCCACAATGATCCGGGTCATTTAATATATTTGCCTCACATCCATCATCCCATCTATTATTGCAATTATCAAAACCTTTTTCACACTTACATATACCATCTACACATCTGGCATTATCTCCACATCCGCCATCAATACACCCGACATCATTCTGAATATCGGCAGATTCCTCAATGTCCTTTAAATCTGTTCCAGCCTCTTCGTTTATATATTCATCAGTCAATATATCTCCATCCTCCATCCTATCTTGAATATCAATAATATCGACATCGAACCCCACATCCTCAGATCCAGAATGTTTTTTGAGATATATATCAACCTCAATCCTTTTATTTTTAACAAATGCCTTTTCTGTAATCTCCTCTGCAATAATGTAGTCGCCATTCTTCCCCACCACATCTATCCCTATAAGCTCTTCAACATCATTCTCCTGCGTAATCAGTATTTTCACAGGTAGTTCATCCTCTTTCAATATCTGATACTCTTTTGAAAAAAACAAATTTCCTGCCCTAAATAGCTTTAATTCTATTTTATCCATCTCTTCGGGAATCCTGTAATCAGAATATATATTCAAGACTATATCGGTTGCACTTTCAGAACAGGCATAAAGAAAAACGACCGCAAGAATTATTATTAATTTTAAGAGTCTCATAACCTCTATTTAACTTATCCCATTAAGAAAAAATATTCAATAAGAAATATAATTGTTGGTCCAACCTTATGATCACTTACAATAATTACAAAAATTAAATTCGCAATATAGCTTAAAAACATATAAATACTTCATAGATTTACAATAAAGACACAGGGAGGATAAAATACTATTTTTCTGAACCTGATATTTTCTAATCTGAATATATTATAAACAGGCTACTTCTTTTTATCTCTGAATATTTTCTCTAATTCCATCGCCTTTTTCTCCAGATCCAGTCTTGCCTCTTCTATCTCCTTCTGAAGTTTTTTCAATATTTCAATCTTGCTTTTTAACTCCCCTGCTGACAGATTCTCTGAATCAATATCAATTACCATATTTTTCTTATTACTTGAACTTATCTGATTTAATATTCCTGTCTTTTCATATGAAACCTCAATTTTAACTTTTACATCCTGAGAAGACATACTTACGCCACCAGATGGAACATAGTCGGAATATCCCGCTTCTGCGATCACATCGCCATTGTTGGATGAATCAACCTTATTAATAGTTGCACTCTCCTCTGCAGAAGATTTTACACTCTTCTTTACAACTGCAATGGATGAATCCTCATCAAACACTGATTGCTCCTTCAAAAATGCCTGCGCCTCCTCCTTAAGTCTCATCCTCTTCTCCGATTCTAAAAGCTGGGAGATCTCCTTTGCCAACTTCTCTTCTTTATCTTTGAGTAGAAGTGCCTTTTCCCTCAGCTCAACAGGACCATCAACAAGTCCGTCATTAAGAAACCTGAGTCTCAGGGTGGAAATCTTCTCTCCCTTCATAATGTAGCCCGATTTTTCAAGTCTCACTCTGATATTTTCGAGTCTATCCATATTTTCATCAATCTGATTTGAAATATTTAGAGCCTTTGATAAAAGCCTTCCAAGTTCTATCTCTTCCAGTAAAGAAAGGTCTTTTCTGGACTTCAGTCGATTTATATCCTCCAATACATTCTTATACTGTGTATTTAATAACGATATAGACTGTTCAAGATTCTTGCTCGTTTTGATGAGTACTTCGATATTTTCCTCTGCCAGAATTAAAGATATGGGAAATAACATGAAAAAAGCAAGAGTATATACAGCCATCAAAACGAACTTAGGACTAACTCTATGTCGAAAAACAAAGAACATAATTATCATTTATTATCAATTATTGTGCCAGTAAACAAACATTTTTATCAAGTAATATCAACAAATTAAGAAATTAAGTGTCTTGAGCCTCAAAGTAAAACATAAACTATTATTAACAAAGTACCTGAAACTCTACCGTGGTTTATCTCTTCCATGTCTGTTTTTAACAATATACCTATCAACTACAAATAGGGCTTCTGTAATAAATTTTTCACCCTGAAGGGATCTAAAATAGAGCCTGATCCTGATATTCCCGGATAGGTTTTTGAGATTAATCTGTGGCTCAATCAAATATTCCCCCGATATACTTATCTGCCTAAAGTCCTTTTCTATAATACTTTCAAGGGGAGACCCGCCCGAATCCATCTCCGGTATAATTACCATCGTTGCTCTATTTTCTCCTGATGGGATTATCTTGATCTGATAATTTTTATTTCCCGACTCACAGATAAAATATTCTATAATATCACTCATTACAACCATCGTACAGATATGTGCATCAGCCGGCTTATATCTCAACTCGTCAAACAGTGTGGATCTGAGATAAGGTTCTGGTGTGCAGAACAGTAATAAAAAAGGAAATAGACAAATCACTGTCATCCATAGAAAGTTTTTGAATAAAATTCTGATATTACTCATATCAGACCCTCTTTATCGCCTCTTTCCATCTCAATTTTATTGATTTTATCTGAACTGATTTCATCGAAGGCTTAAATTCTCTATCAATCTTGAATTTTGACTTGAGCACAGTTAAATCCTTTATCATACCTGAACCGAGCGCAGCGAGCATTGCAGCTCCCATAGCGGTGGTTTCAATTACCTTTGGTCTGTGAACTGTCTTCTGCGAGATATTTGCCTGATAACCGAGCAGATAATCATTGGCACTCGCCCCTCCATCAACCCTGAGGATATTGATCCGCTTCCCCAGATCTTTCTCCATAGCCTCTATAATATCATTAGATTGAAGAGCAATAGATTCTACCGCAGCCTTTGCAATGTGTGCAGATGTTGTCCCTCTTGTAATACCCCAGATAAGCCCCTTTGCCTCCTTCTTCCAGTGAGGTGCACCGAGTCCTACAAAGGCAGGGACCACCACCACACCGTTGGAATCTTCCACTGATGATGCAAGCCTCTCCACATCTGAAGACTTTTCAATAATCCCGAGTCCATCCCTCAACCATTGAACAACGGCACCGGCTATAAAGACAGAGCCTTCAAGGGCATAATATATCTTCTCATTTAATCCCCACGCGATTGTTGTTATTAATCCGTACTTTGAACTTTTGGGCTTCTGTCCTGTATTTGTGAGAAGAAATGCACCTGTTCCGTATGTAATCTTGGTATCACCCTCCCCAAAACAGAACTGACCGAAGAGGGCTGACTGCTGATCCCCGGCTATACCTGCTATCGGTATCCCATCGGGAAGATATTTGAACCCTTTTGTATGACCGAATATCCCGGCAGATGGCATAACAGCAGGAAGTATTGAATCAGGAATTTTGAATATCTTCAGTAATTCATCATCCCATTTATGTTTCTTGATATTATAAAGCATTGTCCTTGAGGCGTTGGAGACATCTGTTGCATGAACACTGTTTGAGGTAAGTTTTAATAGAACATATGAATCAGATGTTCCAAAACCGAGATTACCTTCTCTGGCGAGCTTAAAAATCTTTTGATTATTTTCAAACAACCAGACAATCTTTGTTCCACTAAAATATGGGTCCAGCACAAGTCCCGTCTTCTCCCTTATTTTCTTCTCTAATCCCTTCTTAATGAACCTGTTGCATATCTCAGAACTCCTCCTGCACTGCCAGACTATAGCATTATAAACGGGCTGTCCGTCTCTCTTGTCCCAGAAGAAAGATGTCTCTCTTTGATTGGTTATACCAATGGCGCCAATTTCATCTACATTTATGCCAGCCTTTGCAATGGCTTCACCAATTGAATCCTGAACACTATTCCAGATATTCTCGGGATTGTGTTCAACCCAGCCTGGCTGTGGATATATCTGTGGGAACTCCTTCTGTCCTATACTGATTATATTAAATTCACTATCAAATATGATTGCCCTTGAACTTGTAGTTCCCTGATCAATAGAAAGTATAAACCTCTTCTCCATAAAACCTCCATTTTTATTTTGTCAAAAAATTATAAATCTCATTAAAAACCTCTCTATTACCCTCATCGAGAGTAATAAGATGCCCCATATTTTCTGGAATAAATAAGGATATTTTGCTGCTTGAGACAAGTGAAAGTATAAGTGATAGATTACCAAAATCTACATCTCTGTCATTCCTCGAATAAATCATCATTAGCGGTTGTTTTACACTTTTGAGTCCACCTCTGACATTTCTCATCAATTTATAAAATTCATAAGAACTCCGAGTCGGCACACTTCTATAAGACGGATTTTTTATCCAGATCTCTCTGTACCTCTTATCTATTGGGGGCGGCTTTTTTACAGATTTTACAAGATATCTGAACAACCCAATTCGACATGCGTTTACAAATAGACCGTTTTCGCCTGTCAGATACAAAGGCGCTGCCAGGACAACAACTTTATTGATCTCACTATGTAACTCTGCAAGTTTAAGGGTCAAAAGTCCTCCCATAGAGAGTCCCATCACATAGACTTTCTTAGATTTTGCTTTTAGATAATTATAAGCATCTTCGGCAGATGAAATCCAATCATAAAAACTACAATTATTTAATTCTTCCTCAGAAGTACCATGCCCTTTCAACCTCGGACAATAAGAAAGAAAACCCTTCTCTGCAAAGAATTCACCAGCAGGACGCATCTCATAAGGAGTGCCAGTATATCCGTGCAGGAGGAGCACAGCATCTTCCCCGGAGCCATATTCAAATGTATCTCTTACATCACCATTACTCATCGGAAAGAATTATCCTGAATGTAGTTCCTTTCCCCTCATCGCTATCAACCTCTATTCTGCCTCCATGGGCTAAGATTGCATTTCTAACAATTGTAAGCCCGAGTCCCACACCACCTTCTGATTTACGAGTGGAAAAGAAAGGCTCAAATATCTTTCTTTTTTGTTCCTCAGACATACCATGTCCGGTATCACTTATCGATATAACCACATAATTACCTTCCTTCTTTGTATCAAT
>JBBISZ010000015.1:10383-17629 GCA_037441045.1 Deltaproteobacteria bacterium
TTGCCTGCTGAAGCTGGTTGGGAAAGCAATTTATAAAGATCCCCTGATCAACAGACATAATGGTCTCAATATCCTTCTTTTCAATTAGATACTGGCAGAAATATAATGCCTGGTTCAAAACATTGGCAAGCTTTACTCGCTCTCTGTTTTCTGAAAATGGTCTTGCATAAGTAACAATAGATTTTACAAAATATTGTATTCTGTCTATGGTAGTCTCTATTCTGTCTGTCTTTTCTTTTATATCGTCCAGAGAATAAGTTCCTGAAGCCAATCTCTTTTTAATATACTCAGTGTAAACCTTTATCGATGTAATAGGATTGTTGAGTTCGTGTGAGATCTGGGATACAAACTCACCGATGGTAGCCAGTTTTCTGGAATCTTCATACTGATTCTTAAGAGCCAGAAATTCAGTCATATCCATTCCAATAGCCACTATATGCTGTAACTCACCGTTTTCATCTTTGAGAGGAGAGAGTGTCATATTCATATCAATCTGTTTTTCCCTCTGTCTGAAAAATATATTCAAATTTATATGTTCTGAACTGCCCTCTTTTAATCTCAAAAATGCGCGATGCAATTTCAATCTCTCAGAGGCTGGGAAAAATCCCATAACCTGCTGGCCTATTATATCTCTAAAATCCTTTTCAACCCTATCTTTAAAATATCTGTTAATTAGAACTATCTTTCCTTCCGAATCTACAACAGATATTAATACCCCTGCATTATCAATTATTCCATACAAAAATTTTCTGTAAATCTCTGTTCTATTAAGCAGACGAATATTATTTACAGATACTGCAAGCTGATTGGCAAACAGAATCATCAAAAGTTTATCCTCTGGCTTTAAGATGCCCGTTGGGCTCTCCAGATTTATAAGACCCAGAAGATCTCCCTTGTATACAACGGGTGTACCTGTTCCATCGATAGTATCTCTGAATATTTTTGAATAACCCTCTGTAAATACAACATTCTTAGATGGAAAATCGCTCCTGTATATTTCCATCTTGATAGCAGTACTCTTTTTGATCTTAAGAGTAGAGAGTTCCTGGTGAATCAGTGGACCTTCTGCAATAGTTGATGTTATTCTGTTCTCAACTCTGGAGAATAATCTTATACAATAATAATAACCACCAAAGATAGCCTTGAGAGTATTGAGCGTGATCTTCAGTAATTGGTCCTCGTTAAATACAGATATTATTCCTTTAGAAAACTCCTCAAAACTTGCAAGGCCAGTGGAATATAGACGCTCCATAACAGGTTACTCCTTCTCCCCTTCATCATCGCCTATATCAATGATCTTTGCCGAACCTACATACTCTTTGGTCTTATATTTTGTAATATTTGCAATATTCTTGATGATCTGTGCCATTCTCTCACATTCCTGATTTATAGTAGTAAGATACTTATATTCGATAGTCCCTTCTCTGGCACGCTTTGTAAGAAGTTCTACATAACCCATTATTGACTGTAGTGGTTGATTCATCTCATGCGCGGCAGTACCTGCCAGTGCCGCTGTAAAAGCCTTTTTACGAGCCAGTTCAAGGTTCTCTGTAAGTTCCTGAAGTTTTTCCTGTGCATTAATAAGCTCTCTCATATCAATGAATTGCCAGATTATTCCTATAAAATCGTTGCTCCTCCCTACAAGCCGGGCAGTTAGCATAACAGGAATTGCCTCCTTGTTCTTACTTATCAAAAATTTCTTACCCATAGATACTGTAGATCTTGAACCAAACCTTCGGGAATTAAACTCATCGATAATATCTTCTACATAATCCTGAGGTAGAAAATCCTGTATTTTCATCTTCTCAACTACCTCAATACTACTAAAACCCAGTACCTTCTCGGTAGTCTTATTAAATACGAGAATCTGTCCATCAACGTTGGTAATGATAATTCCTTCTATTGCATCCTGAATGAGATCATTTAAGAAATCTCTGTCCTCCCGGAGTCTTGTCAGAGTAAACTCCATTGACTCCAACTCTGATGCAAGGTGTCTGGAGGCAGATTTTATTTCATTTACAAAGCGTGAATTGTTGAAGAAGATTCCAATAATCTCCCCTACAAGTGCCAGAAAATCGAGCTCCAGAATCGAAAGACTGCGTGGTTTTCTATCTCGTATAAAAATGACACCCAGAAATTCATTTATATCATTAATTGGTATAAGGCAGATATACTTTATTCCTGCCTCTTTTAGATTTTGATTAAAATCCCTAAGAATTGCAGCCCTATCTACATCTGATATCTCAAAAGGTCTTCTTGTTTTTATTATTTCATTTATCTCAGGATATTTTTCAAGTTTTAGTGGCATCTTGAATAATCTCTCATTATCCGAGGTAGATATCATTATTACCTCATCAGTACTCTCAGAAACCACTACAATCGAACATCTCATAACATCGAGATAATCCGCAAGTCTCCTCGCCACCATATGAAGCGCATCATAAAAACTCTCAGAGCGTGCCAGCCTTGTAGCAATATCCGAGAGTAGATTCAGATGTTCTGCATTCCCTTCACTGCTTTTGAGCAGATTATGCAGACGAATATTAAGTTTGACTTTATAGATAAGATGTTCGGGCTTAAATGGTTTATTAAGATAGTCATCATATAGATTAAAATTCTTTTCAAGGATCTGAATCTGATCTACTGGAACTATAATTATAATTCTTACTGGCAATTGAGATTTTCTTGCAATCTTTATAAGTCTATCCGCTCTCTGCTTATCGTTTGAGTAATCCACCACCAATATATCACAATTCAGTTTAAGATCTGAATCCGAGATAATCTCTTTGTCCAGTATATCGACACTTAAGACTTCGGATTTAAGATTTATTTTTACTTTTTCTACAATTCCATCAGGCATAAATGCAAATGCTATCCTGACACCGTTATTCATTTTTTCTCCCCCGAAGACTCATATGCAGTGATGGCAATTCTATAGACCTCGCATACCGGGATACCCTGTTCAATAGATATCCTGAATATATCTTCGTATTCAGGTCTTGCATTAACATAATCTGAGCCAATTCTTAATAATCTGAATCTCACAGGACCAAATTCTGTCCTGACAATTTTCTCATCTGAGGAGACTCCAACCCTGTTTATTAAATTGTAATTTACTGCTGATACAGACGCCTCTGTAAATAATATCCCCAGTATATCATTCATCACCCCTGGCTCACATACTACATTTATCTTTTGAGCCACATTGCCTGCTCCGGTAAAGATCTGTTCTGTAAATACACTATGCACACCTTTAAGTGAGAGCCGACTCAGGAGATAAGAACTGAATCTTGGATTTAGATCATCAATTATCGCATCAATCATAACATCGGTAAAATTGCTAACTCTGGTTATATGCTCAGCCTCATATATCGTAAGGTAAGAATTACCCTCTTTTTTGCTGTTCAAAAAACCACTCCCGCGAGACTTTATGGAGAGAGGAGGGATCTCACTGGCAAACCTTGCAATTGAAGATAAGATTGCAGCCCCCGCAGGAGTAATAATACCCGCCCCTGTACTTTGAAACTTTACAGGAATACCCTTTAAGATCTCAAACACCGACTGATCTATTATCCTCTGTTTTTTCCTATTGTCTACTTTCCCCAGAGGGATAACAGGATATGTTGAAATTATCTCTTCACAATTGAGGTAGTTGATACAGATTGCTGAGGCTACAATAGATACGACTGAGTCAACAACGCCTGAAATAATAAACTCAATATCATCCTTATCACAGGATCTATAAATTGCCTCGGCATCTGAGAGCTTTGCAAAGATATCAAGAGCCACTCTCCTCGCCCCCGCACCTATTTGAGAATCAAGTATCAACCTTTTAAGGTCACGATATTTTATACTCTCTACTTTATTCTTTCTGGCTTCTATCTTAACCGTTGTACCACTTGCTGAATCTCTCGTCTCTTTATTTACAACAAATTTATATCCTCTGAGATTTAAGAGTGGAAGCTCACACTCTATTGCATCCTGCATAATATTCGCATCCAGAAGGGCAGCAACAAACCCATCAGAAGAAATACCGGATGAGGTATCTATCAATAATACCCTTCCCATACTCAACTCTGCTCTTTATTAATATCTGACATAGCCACACAGTATGCAGCATAGTTTTGATTATAAACCATTATGAAATCTAAATAGCAATCCATTAAATATTCTCCAGAGCCGGCAATTCAATTCTAAAGGTTGTGCCTGAACCAGCCTTACTATCAAACCTGATCTCACCTCTGTGCTCATCAACAATCTTCTTAACGATTGCAAGACCCAGACCTGTCCCGGACTCCTTCCCAAATGTTACAAATGCCTTTTTAAATAGTTTATCCTTTATCTCATCAGGAATCCCGGTCCCCGAATCAGACACGGTAAATACCAGGTTATTATCAATCTTTTCCCCGGTAATAACCAGCCTTCCTCCTGAAGGCATTGCCTCAATGGCATTCCTCCCAAGATTTATCAATACCCTTTTCATCTTTATATCATCAAACCTTGCGGGGCCGTCATATCTTATATCTATTATAAGTTCAATATTCTTACCTGATACCTCAGGCACAAATATCTCTCTTATTTCATTTAAAAAATTACCTACAAAGACCTTGCGAATCAGTATCTGACTATCTCCCCTTGCAAAAGAGAGTACCTCTCTTATCATATTATTCATTATCTCAAACTGCTTCATAAGCAGATCCGAAAACGCCATTCTCTTGGACTTGTCCTCCTCAAAGGCTATAAGTTGAGTATAGCCAGAAATAATGGTCATCGGGGTCTTAAAATCATGCAGAAGGCTTGAGAGCATCTGACCAATCAGTGCAAGTCGGGAATTACGTTCTCTCTCCTCTCTATTCTGAAACATGTCTACAGCGCGGCTGACCTGTCCCGAAAAGAGCGTAAGCATCTTAAGATCGTTCTCGTTAAAATCAAACATATTTGATTTATTCAAGATCTCAAATGCACCAATAACTTTATCACCGTAAAGTAGTGGCACACAGATAATATTTCTCGGGATGTATTTTATTCTCTCAGCTATGTATCTCAGATGCCTATCGTCATTCTGTGGATTATTCGAAATTACTGGTGTCTTATTGGAGACCACCCACCCAGCAATACCCTCAGATGCACCGAATCTCATCCTCTTGAGTTCCTCACCCTTCTCTCCTATTGCATCCTTAAAATAGAGACTGCCACCATCCTCATCCAGAAGAAGAATCGAGCCTGCCTCAGCCCCAATAATGGAGACTGCTTTCACAATAATAGCATTTAATAGTTCATCAAGAGAATGCGCCTGAGATATGCTCTTCTCAATATCATATAAAAGATCCAGCTCAAAATATTTCTTCTGAAGTTCATCAGAGAGCCTGACCAGTTCAACATTCTTTTCCAGAAGTTTCTGATATAATTTATTGTTTTCGAGGGCTACCGTTATCTGTGAACCCAGAGCCTTAAGGAGTGATAGATCAGATTCATCAAAATCCCCCTTTACCTTATTCAACACCTGAAGCACACCCACAAGTTCCTTGATCTTGTTAATTAAGGGAATACATATTATTGAGCGTGTCTTAAAACCTGTGATCTGATCAACCCTATCATTAAATCTCTCATCTCTGTATACATCATTAGAAATAATCGGTTCACAACTCTGCGCCACATATCCTGCAATACCTTCACCAATATTCAGTCTTATCTCTCTTAAGGTTATACCCTGCGCCAGTTTGCTAAAAAGTTGATTGTGTTCAATATCCAGAAGAAAGAGCGTAGATCTCTCTGCCTGCATCAACTCTGTCACCTTTCGCATTATAATATCAAGCAGGATATCCAGATCCACTACAGAGGACATCGCAATACCGATCTCCCCCATAGCACGAACCTTCTTCTCCTCACCCTCCAATCTCTGAATATAGGAAATTGTATCTTCCATAAAAACTCCTAAACATTCTTCTTAAGTTCTTCAAGGAGATTTTTTAACTCATCCTGAAATATCTGTTCGCGATTAGCAACTGTCTCCGGTATCTTACTCTCATAAACCCTCTTTAGTTCCATAAAGACAGGATTATACTTCTTCTGAAATAAACCGTTTTTTAAAGATGTAATCATATCGTCCCAGTATTTCATCTTTAGATTTGAGATTATCGTCTTTGCAAGCATCTGAGGATTTATGGTCTCTGTTGTGGTGGTTGCACTTTTTTGTGGTCTTGATGCCTTTAGTTCTTCTATCTCCTTTATTTTTTCGGAGAGCGCCATCTCCAGTTCCTTTATACGATCATCCTTCTGAGCAAGTTCTATCTGCATATTTACCATATCAGATGATAGTCTCCTCACCTCTTCGTCATTTGACGCAGCAGCTTTACTGCTCAATTCAGCAGAAAGTGTAGCAATCTCATTTTTGAGTTTCTCTACCTCTGCCTCACTCGCCTTTTTGAGTTCTTCTATTTCCCGTTCCTTTATACCAATATCTGTCTGTAACTCTTCAGCCTCAGCCTTACAGGCAAGAACCTCCTCCTGCAGTTTTGAATACTCCGTCGAGATCTTTTCATATTCAAGATTAAGTTTGGTAAGCCGTTCCTCCACTTCCTTCAACTTTGTACTGGCACCCTGACTCTCAACCTTTATTCTATCTCTCTCTACTTCGGTTGCCTTTAACCTCTCCTTCAATTCATCAGACTCTGTTATCTTGATTGCCAGTAGAGACTCCTTGTCCTGCAAAAGTCGTTCTTTCTCAACGAGCAGTCTATCAAGCTCCACCTTCTCTCCCTTTGACCTCTCAATTTCCAGTTTGAGATTCTCTATTTCCTTTAAGAGTTCAGAATTCCTGTTTTGAAGGTTGTTAAGTTCTATCGTACTTCCTTTGATCTCTGCAATAATCTGCTTGAGCCTGCTTATCTCCACGGATAGTCCTTTGTTTTCCTGAACAAGTTGATTATAGGCAGATTGATACCTCAATATAAGTTCATTAAAAGACTTATGTTCGCTACTAATGTTTGATATTTTTATCGCAAAAAAGTTAGCTGCCTGTTCAATCTCATTAATAAGTTTTGCAAAACCATCCATTCTATCGCTGAGTTCAGACATCTCAAAAACAGGGAGTTTGACCTTTACGGTGTCTTCTTTAAAAGACTTCTTTTCTTCCTCCTTCTCTTCAAAAAGTTCACTCAACTCCTCAAGGCCCTCTTCACTGATTTCAGAAGTTTTAGTAGATGCCTCAGTCCCACCCTTCTCCTCTTCTTCTTCTGGAGGGGGT
>JBBISZ010000016.1:0-17592 GCA_037441045.1 Deltaproteobacteria bacterium
AAAGTGCAATCGTTTCTTTTTCAAAATATTTAGGAATATTTATTGAA
The DNA here is from genome assembly GCA_037441045.1 of Deltaproteobacteria bacterium. Classification (GTDB taxonomy): domain Bacteria; phylum Myxococcota; class SpSt-1050; order SpSt-1050; family SpSt-1050; genus SpSt-1050. Next base: position 48 of record JBBISZ010000016.1, read on the forward strand.
TCATCACAGATTGCAATCTGTTTGGTCTCACTTTTAAATAATGATAAATTATTCTCATTCAATCTCTCATATGAAAATTTACAATACCTGGGATTAAGATCAAAACCAACAGCATTTCTTCCCAGATCTCTTGCTGCAATCAGAGTGGTACCAATACCCATAAACGGATCCAATACTAATTTACCTTTATGAGTAAAAAGCTCTATACATTTCTCAGGCAATGCTATTGGAAAAACGGCTGGATGAATATCTTTATCTCTGATATCCCTTTTCTCATAATATAACTCCCAGATAGCTACTTGTCCCTTCACCCATTCTTTCGGAGTTAAGCAATTTATATGAGAAATAGGGCAATCACATGTTCTCTTGTAATTCATATCTAATTTTTTAGAACCTATAAGATATATGCCTAAATTTGCTCTCTCATGTTTCATATTCTCTTTATATTTGCAAAAATAGTGTACAAGTTTAATAGTATGCAAGAAGAAAAGAGTAGAGGCTAACAATCAATACCCAAAAGATTTTTTTAACTAAAAATTAATTACCGTCATTTAATGATATTAAGAAAGCACATAAACTAAACATCCATTTGGAACTGAACTATTACTATCATTTGTATCTGATTTAATAAATGGCGGGATGGACGGGATTCGAACCCGCGGCCTCCGGCGTGACAGGCCGGCGTTATAAACCAGCTTAACTACCACCCCGCACAGGGAGAAAAATGTATACCAAAAAAAATTGTAAAGTCAAACAGAAAAAATTAGACGTTCCTGCTCTTATTTCTTCTGAACCTTACAATCTTGATAATTCCAAATATCACAAGTACCCACGGGAAAATACCTGCAACAATAAGCACAAATACACCAACGGAGCCAAAAAATACTATCCCAAGCTGTTTTAATGCCCATGTAATAGGATATAATACAGATTACTGTTCCGCCATCGCAGATTGTGGCTCATAGATAGTAACGGTTATTGTAGAAAAGTTTATACGATTCTTCAGATATCCCAATTTCCCTTCATACTGCTCAATCTGAGTTCTTACTTCCATCAATTTATTCTCAACAGATACTATCTCACTCAGTTTTGCATCTTTTGTATTCAATAGTTATAAAAGTCTTTCCTCAAGATTTCTGGCATTCTCAATTCTGGTAGTGACATCAATATATTCCTCTGTAACATCCTCAGTCCATTCCCTCTGTGATTTTACCTCTCCTATTGATGTAAGTGATTGCAAGACCTGCTTAAATTTTGTTGAAGGTACTCTTAATTTGATAGTCCCATGCATCTTCCCATCATTCTTCTTAAATGTCTTTGTCTCCTGAACATATCCCTCTGCCTGTTCAATAATTGATTTTATATCTTTCTCCCCTTTTGTAAAATCCTTTACAGCCAGTTCAACCTCAGCATTATATATCAACTGTTGAAGTGTGGTCTTCAAATTCTCTGCAAAAGCATCTCGTGAAGAGGAAATCTTATCTATATAGCCTCTATAACCTCCCCTTTCTGTATCCCCGACAGCTCTACTATCTGCACTCATCTGGGTAAATGATTCCTGAGCCTTTCGTCCAGAATAACAGGAAATAGTTAATACGATTATTCCTCCTGACAGAAATATAAATTTTTTGAAAGTTAACATTTTTATCAATCTTTCTTTTATTTATACATTGCTTCAATTAGATCTGAATATTTTTTGAGAACCTCTTTTCTCTTTAATTTAAGAGTGGGAGTCAGTTCTCCTGTCGCCTGTGTGAATTCCTCGGGTAACAGCGTAAACCTCTTTATCCTTTCTACCTGAGCAAACTGCTGATTTATTTCTTCAATTATCTTTTCGTAAAACTTTATTACCTTCTCATTTTTCACCAGATCTTTGTTGTCCTCATAGTGTATCCCGTTTTCCGAAGCCCAGAGTTTGAGCGCCTCAAAGTTTGGAACAACAAGCATTGTAAGATATGGCCTCCTGTCTCCTATTACCATCGCCTGCGAAAAGAATCTGCTGGAAAGCATTGCAAATTCAATATTGGCAGGTGTTATATTCTTTCCACCAGCTGTAATAATAATATTCTTCTTTCTGTCTGTAATCTTCAGGAATCCATCTATAACAACACCAATATCGCCTGTCTTAAAAAATCCGTCCTCAGTAAAGACCTCCTTGGTAGCCTCTTCATTCTTATAATACCCTTTCATAACCTGCGGACCTCTTATAAGTATCTCACCGTCTTCAGCGATCTTTATCTCTGTATCTGCAACGGGTTTACCAACAGTACCAAACATAAAATCAGAAAATGTATTTACATTGGTGATTGGTGTTGTCTCAGTGAGCCCGAATCCCTCATGTACCGTAACTCCTATAGAATGGAAAAAGCGACATATCTCCATTGAAAGTGGTGCACCACCAGACACAAAAACCTTTATATTGTCACAACCTATCGCCGATTTTAATTTGTCAAGCACAAGCCTCTTTGCCAGGAGATATCGAGGGAGCAAGGTTAATGGAATAGTTTTATTATTTACAATATAGTCTACCGCTCTGTCACCCACAGATGTAGCCCACCTGAACAACTTCTTTTTAAGAGGGGGTGCTTTTTCAACTTTTTCAATTATGCCAGAATGAATTTTTTCAAATAGCCTTGGCACGCTTACCACAAAATGAGGCTTGATCTCCTTCATGTTGTCAACAACTGTCTGAATACTTTCAGCATAATGAATTGTAACACCCGCCTTCATCAAAAGATAATAACCTGCAGTCCTTTCAAGGGAGTGTGAGAGTGGAAGAAAACTTATACTCCTGTCTCCATCCTCAAATATTCCAGGATGAGAATCAATCGCCTGATATACATTTGAGATAAAATTCTTATGAGTCAACATGACCCCTTTTGGAGGACCTGTAGTCCCAGATGTGTAAATAATAGTTGCAGTATCCTCAAGTGCAATTTTTGCAAGCCGTTCATCAATCTCCTGCTTTGCCTCATAAGCCTCTCCCAATTTATATGCATTATCCAGAGACATAACATCACTATCCACAATATCCACTTTATCAAATGTAATAATCTTTTTTAGATTCGGGAGATTCTGCCTAACTGAGTATACCCTATCAAACAGATTCTGATCGGACACGAGACAAATAACAGACTCTGAATGAGATAGAATATATTCACACTCAGATGCAGAATTTGTGGCATATATCGGGACATCTACAGCACCAGTAGAAAGAATGGCGAGATCAGAAATTACCCACTCAGGTCTATTGGGTGAGAATATTGCAACCCTATCCTGAGGTTTGATATTAAGACTTATAAGTGCAAGTCCGAGCTTCTTAACCCTATCCTCAACATCTTTATAAGATAGATATTCCCATTTACCATTTTTCTTTCTTGAAAGGAACGGTTTATCACCCTTCTCTTTCACCTTCTCAAAAAAAATCTCGGGGACAGACTTTTCTTTAAAATTAAGCATAAATAATCTCCTCTCTTATTAATTACTTTATTGTATCAAAAAGGACCAGTTCCCCCATGTCCCCATACTCATCATCAAAGGCACTATAAAACTCATCAAGTATCTGTTCAAAATCCTCATACCTATCAGCAACCCTATCCTGAGTCATCCTATCGAATATCTTATCTATTGCCTCAGGCACACCCTTTACAACCTGTGATGGAAGCTGGGACCTTCTACCTGGAATTGATCCTGTAATCATTTCATAAAGAATGATTCCTGCTGAATATACATCACTCTGCTTTATAATCTCTTCGCCTCCAGAAAGGATCTCGGGTGGTTGATAGGCAATGGATTGTGCACCTATAAATATCTGAGGTGCCTGCATACCCGGTCTCGCCCTTATTATTCTGTTCATGCCAAAATCAGATATCTTTATATTGCCCTGTTCTGTAAATAAAATATTCTCTGGCTTTAGATTCTGATGAATAATTCCCTGTCTGTGTGCATAGTTGAGAGCATAACATATTTGTAAAAATATCTTTATAATCTTTCTTAAATCCGACTCCTGCTTAATACCCATAAATTGCCTCAGATTTCCATTTGGGGCATACTCTGTTATAAAATAAGGAACAGAAGCCTCCAGATTGGCATCCAGAATACTGATGATACACGGATGTGAGAGTGAGGCGGTAGATGAGAGTTCATCTTTGAGTCTGATAACCACTTCGCTCCTCTGAATAAAACTATAGTAAGAAAAGATATCCTTTATCTCCTTAATTGCAACCATTCTGGATGTAATGGCATGCTTACCTTTATAAACACTGCCAATTATCCCTGACCCTATCTGTTCCTGTTTGATATATCTCGAGTCCTGTCTTATTGGTGTGGGTGTCTCTGACTCCGAAATCTCCTGAATATCTTCCTGAGCATCTATAATCATGTCAGCAAAAAAATGTTCTATCTCCTCAATAATCTTTGTCCCTGCCGCATCCGCTGCCGCAGCAACACCCTTATCAGAGAGGATTACCCTCCCCTCTTTAAGCAACATATAATTATGCTTATTTAGAAATTTAAAATATTCCTGAAAATCTATAGACAGATTCCCCGAATAAAAAGCCTTCAAATCTGCAAGTGTCCTGCTTCTTCCCTCTCGCTGATCCCTCATCACCTGCTTTAAGATTGTATTTATATCCTGCAAGAGAACATCTCTGGATACCGCCGTATTGATATCTCCTGGCATTCTCCTCTCCTTTCGAAAGTTTATATAAGACTGATATCAGACTACAGACAATTTTTCAACATTATAAGTGTTTGACACACGACTTTATCTTTTCTCTGGATACCACATTTTTTAAATGATATTATCAGAATTAATGAAAGACCGGAATCCAACATATCTTGAATTTGTTTTCAATGTAATTGTGGTCATCATCTTCGTGAAAGTCGTATATGCATTATTCCCTCCTGTATCGCCAGTGCCCATAGCATACGGCGTATATCATCTTGCCCGGATGTATAGACAGATAAAAAAGAAAAGTTGATTTTTGCCGTTAATATAACAACTTATTTATAGAAATTAGATTTTTCTGGATTTTTATATCTTTGTATAATAAATAATCCTGTATGAAGAAATACTTACTATTAATTCTTATTATTTCTATTTACTCCTGCAGTGAGCCATGTCTGGATCTTGCAAATAAGATCTGTGATTGTGAGCCTACCGCTGACAGGAGGAACACCTGCAAGAGTATCTTTATAAAGAATAATCCCATATCTATATCTGATGATGAACAGAACAGATGTGAATCTCTTCTAAAAACATGCAGTTGCTCACAGCTTGATGCTGGAAATTACTCTGCCTGTGGTCTTTCAAAAAGCCCATCCGAATTTTATAAGTAATAATAAATTAAAAACACAATGATTTTCCATTCTTGCATTCTAAAATTATTATTATCTTAAAGAAAAGAATAATCTGAAATCAAAAAAATTTCCTCTCAAGCCAGTAGATTAGAAAAAATTAATCAACCATTCCATAATCAGATATTTACTCTTCAAATTTCTGTCAAATAAATACCCCCTAATACTTATTTTAATTCTCCCATGTTCAACTGTTAAACTGTTAAACTTAACTATGTTTATTCACCCCTTCATGGAAAGCACTTTGGGCAAGTTGTTAATAAGCCATGATTGTTTGATTATAATCAAAACTTCAACCTAACCTTATAATACTACATTATCAATAAGACCAGACAAGAGAAGTACTGGAGATGTTCAGTAATCAAATTGCATTCTTTTAAAATTTCAATTCTGCAAAGACGATAAAACAATCTAATAGCGTCATACAAAGATTCCTGTATTATAACTGGTAATCAATCAGTATAAGATCCTATAATACCTAAAATAGTACTCCACAGGAGCATCCTGAAGATTCACCGCCACCTCCGTTACCTGTATCTTCTTCAATACTATTATTTATATCGTTGACTCCAGCATCTGTCTGGATTGCATCCTTTTGTATATTTGTATCCTGAGCAGAATCAGTATGATTAGAATCAAAGGTCATTACATCTTTACTATCCGCCGAAACTGCATCTGATATCTCTGCATCAATAATTCCACCATCTGTTCCACCATCCAGAATCTCGCTACTAATACATTGCCCGTTTACACACACCTCCGCCTCAAATGGACACTCTATATTATTGCAGGGATCCTCCACGCATTTATTATCCACGCAGATAAATCCTTTATCACACTTGATTTCTGGACATTTGTTTTCAATACAATCACCAGTAGTTGAACAGATCTCATTCTCTTTACATTCAATAAAGGCACAGGGATCATCCACACATTCTCCATATACACACCTCTTTCCAACCTCACAGGAGACCCTTGCACAGGAACGTTCACACTTACCATCTACACAGAACTCGGCGTTCTGCTTATCACAGGCTACATCCTTACATGGATCATCAACACACTGATAATTCTCACAGATCTTACCTTCGTCACAGGGTATTTCGTAACAATTATCAGGTAGACACTCTCCATGCCAGCATCTATAGTTGGATTGACAGGTTACATCTTTGCATTTATCAACACATACGCCCGCAATACAGTCTTCCTCCGGTTTACATATCTTGCCTTTGCAGGGTTCCACACAATAGCCATTTATACATTCAAGTCCTTTTGGGCACTCTCCAGACTGACAGGGGGCAACACACTCTCCCTCAAAGCAGTATTTTCCTTGTGGGCATGGAGCATTATCGTCAATAATACCATTGCAATTCTCATCTTTGCCATTACAGATCTCATCAGGTTCAGGTCCGCAACCTCCACAATTATTTAGTACCCCATTATCAATCTCCCCATCACAGTCATTATCCAGACCATCGCAGATCTCTGCTACAGCCTCATTATCGGAGTCACACACAATCTTAGCGGCGAGAGAATCGCATCGGGTATGTCCTTTTGAACATTCGCCCTTCTGTCCTGTTGCACAGACTTTTCCACCACCCGGGTACCATTACAATCATTGTCCAGACCATCACAGATCTCAACAGAAGGTTGATTATTCTGAATACACTTGAGCTCGCCACCTATACAGGTGATTGTACCTGTTGCACATACACCTTTCTTCCCTGTATCACAGTCAGCTCCACCTCCGGGATTTCCTTCATCAACCTGTCCATCACAATTGTTATCCTTACCATCACAGATTTCATAAGGCAGAGGCTCATTCACTCTCACACAGGTCAATACATCATCCACACATTTCATTCTGCCCTCTGCACATATACCCTTCTCTCCTGTATTGCATGGTGCATTTGTATCAATACAGCAGGGAGCCGCATCGCACTTACTCCACACACCGTTCTTACACTCCTGCTTCCCCTCATGTCCACAGAAGTTTGTACAATCTTTTGGCGCAATACCATTGTCAATATTTCCATCACAATCATTGTCAAATCCATCACAGATCTCTGTCGTAGGCTGTTTGGACTGAACACAGGTTAATACATCATCCACACACAACATCTTTCCTTCTGCACATACACCAGGTTTTCCTGTATTGCAGGGTTCGTAAGTTGGTGTACAACACGGAGCGGCATTGCACTTTGTCCAGTTACCAAAGACACAGGTCTGAGTACCCTGATTCCCACAACTGTTTGTACATACCTTGGGTGCTATCCCATCATCTATTGAACCGTTACAATTGTCATCCAGAAGGTTACATTGTTCGTTTGTAGGAGTATTTACCTGAACACAGGTCAATTTTCCGTTTACACACTTCATCTTACCTATTCCGCATATACCCTGCAAACCCGTATTACAGGTATCGTTGGTATCCACACAACAGCTGGTAGGTGCTGTACAATTAGCCCAACTGCCATTCACACAGGATTCATAACCAGAACCACAATCTGTATAACATACTCTTTTAGTTGCGAGCGTAACAATAATATCCAGAGCCGCCTGAAGTTGCGCCTGATTATCTGCCTGATAATAACTCCCGGTTCCCCCTGCATTTGCCATATTGTTTAGTGTATTGGCATCTACTCCACTCCCAAATCCAATAACAAAGACCTTAACCCCTGAAGCATATAGAGCACCTGCCGCTTTTATAGAGTAATTAATTGCGTCCGCATCACAATTTGGTACACCATCGGTAATCAAAATTACGAAGTTGAGCCTGGTAGAATCATGAATACCACTATACTGATTTGCGGCAACAAGAGTTCTCCCCGTTGGAGTGTTACTATCTGGAGAAACACTATTAATCTTGTTCATAATAGCCGTGGCCGTATTATCAGCACAACCCACATCAATAATCCCAGCAGCACAATTGTTGTCTGAAGCAAACAAAGAAAGGCCCCATCTTGCCTGATTCCCGTAAGTGTTCATAAGATATTGAATTGCATTCTTTGCCTGAGTCCATTTGGTGCCATCCATTGAACCCGATTTATCAAGCACCAGAAGAATATTTGGATTACTACATTCCTGTGCATCCAGGCTAATTTCATAAGAAAAACATGCTATCAAAGTTAAAAGTGAGATTATTATCTTAATCGGTTTCATGATAAAACCTCCTTATTATTGTTGTAAATCCAGAAGCCTGATCTTGTGGTTTTGTGAATCGGCAACGAGTATATTCGCCCCATCGGGACTAACGGATAGAAACATTGGAGTATTGAATTTTGCTATATATCCCTGACCATCTGCAAATCCATAAGTATTCGAACCAGAGAATGTATAAACATTTCCACCAACTATAACCCTGATATTGTAGTTTTGAGTATCAGATACAAAAACAAGTTCTGTAGAGCCGCTCTTATAGTAACTTATTCCGGTAGGCGAATTGAATTGTGCAACAGTAGTTGCGGCACCATTCTTGTTCCCCTGTGTTCCTGTACCTGCAAAATTTGTAACATTTGCATTGGAGATTTGAATCCTCTTAATTTTATGGTTGTTGGTATCACAGACATACAGATAGGTACCTGCTGAATCTGCTGTGATCGCCGTTGGGCGATTGAATTTGGCATCAGTGCCCGTTCCAGTCGCATCACCCTGGGTAGAGCCAGCAAATGTTGTTACAGGGAAGTTTCCAGAGAGTTGAATTCTCCTGATCTTATGATTACCTGCATCAGCCACATAAAGATAATCCCCCACTTTGACAACTCCCATTGGCTGGAAGAATGTAGCACTTGAACCTGTATTGTTGTCAGCACTTCCTACAGCACCAGTTCCTGCCACAAGTGTTGTAGTACCAGATGAATTTGCCCTTCTTATTCTGTTGTTCCCGGTATCCGCAAAATATAAGTATGTTCCATCCCAGAAGAGACCTGTTGGAGCAGCAAGCTGGGCTGATGTGGTTGTACCTTCCGTATATCCGTATGTTCCACTTCCAATAATCTGAACATTCTTTCCAGCAGAATCTATCTTCTTAATCCTGTTACTGCCTGTATCTGCAACATATGTATTGAGGCTATTATCAATTACAAAAATACCTGAAGGCGACTTAAATTGTGCAGCCTGTCCAACAGTTGAGCCATCGCCCCAGCTGGAGCCGGCAAAAGTGCTCACCATCGGGAATAGATAAACCTTTGCATCCGCATATTTGGTATTATCAGCCTGTGAAGTAGCCCTTACAGTAGCTACAACTTTATCTGTAATCTTTGAAGGTGCGGTATAATTTCCTGAATTTGTTACAGAGCCATAATTTGCACCTTCCACAACAGAATATGTAACATTTGTGTTGTTTGTATTATAAACACTTGCAGAGAAAAGTTTGGTCTCTTTTAAGGCGAGATTTGTCTCAGACGGAGAAATTGATACCTGAATTGGTGGGGCAATTACAACCTGAGCACCTCCCGACTTTGTAGGATCCGCCTCTGCGGTTGCAAGCACAGATATAATATTTGGGTTCGGGACATTTGCAGGGGCTGTATAAAGACCTGATGAATTGATTGTGCCGTTAGACGCACCACCATAAACAGACCATGTAACTTTCTGGTTTGATGTATTCTTTACTGTGGCAGTGAACTGTTGTGTTTTATTTACATTGACATATACAAAGTTTGGGGAGACCTCCACCTCCACTGGCTTTGCAACTGTCACTGTGGCTGTATCATAAGCAGATGAATCAAAATTTGAAGTAACCTTGATTGTAACATCGGGCGGATTTGGCACACTATCGGGTGCTGTATAATATCCATCCTGTTCTATCGTGCCGTTCTGTACACCCCCTATTACTTCCCATTTTACAGATGGATCCTCATCTGCATTCTCTATAACCGCATTAAACTTAAATGAGGTTCCCGCATTTACAGATTGAGTCTTTGGAGAGATTGTCACCTTAACAGGCGGTACTATCAGCACCGGGGCAATTCCAAATGCTGTATTATCCTCCACACTGGTAGCTCTTATAACAATCTGTGACGGATCAGGGACACTGGCAGGTGCGGTATATAAGCCAGTATTTGATATAATTCCGAGTGAACCATCTCCAGGATCTTTCTCTATAGACCAGACTACCTCATTTGTCTGATGGGCATTCATAACCAGTGCCACAAATTGCTTTGATTTACCAACATTTATTATTGCTGAAGATGGATTGACATTTACCTCCACCGGAAGAGCGACTGTAACAATGGCAGTATCATATTTTGATTGGTCTACCAGACTTGTAGCCTTTATCTGAACCTCCTCCGGGCTTGGAACATTTGCAGGGGCTGTATAAAGACCAGTATTATCAATTGTTCCATTCTGCGCACCGCCTATCACCTCCCAGCTTACAGATGTGTCATTGGTATTCTCAACCAGTGCTGAAAACTGCTGTGTCAGATTTGTATGAACAACGGCTGTTTTGGGCGAGACAGAGACCTTTATAGCAGGTAAAATAAATATTGATGCATCTGCATAGACTGAATTATCTTCAACACATCTGACCCTTACTGTTACATTGGGGTTGGCAGGCTGTTCGGGTGGAGCAAGATATAAACCTGAATTATCAATTGTCCCGAGAGTACCATCCCCCGGATCACCTACTATTTCAAATGTAACATCGGTGGTTACCTTTGAATTGTAGACAGTTGCATCAAACTTCTGTCTGCCAACATTTGCCTGAAGCGTTACGCTCTCAGGAGATATCTCCACATAAAGCTGATCCACCACAGCATCTTTTGAAATATCGGTACCACTATCAGTATATTCCTCCGTATCGAAGATCTCTCCGTCTGTTTCCGCATCAGTCTCATCATAGTCTTTTCTGATATCTGTTATAACATCTTTCACATCCTGTGAAGCATCATAAACATCAGAAGTGTGGACATCCTTTATACTAACATCGGTAATCTTTATATCTTTGCCGTCCACTGCATCTGTCTCACCTTCAACTCCCGTACTTTGAGAGTCACTACAATAATACAAAGGCATTATGAGCATAATTACAAATGTAAATAATAGACACTCCTTTATCATAGTATCAAACCTCCATTACAACTATAATTATATCCGAATAGATTTCTAAAATCAAAGCAAATATAAGGTATATACCTTACCAAAGCATTTTGAATAGTCTCATTTTGATAATTTGCGACAATCAATATAATATAGGATTAACCCATTTTTTTATTTATCAGGCGATATGAAAAAAGCATCGATACATACAATCCTGAAATCAAATCTATCCAATTACCCATTTTGCGTCCATTCTATTATTACTCAAGCCCCCTCAAAATAAATCTAATTTTTTCTAAAGAGTGAATGTGACACAAAACCCAGTCTTATCAGAAGAGTCTCCCTGCACAACTAAATATTTAATGGATCTTCAAATACACCTTCTTCGCTCTCTTTTCTGGACTTTTTTATTCTTTCCTTAACATAGGACAACATAGGATCCACATATTTTTCAAAATGTGGTGCCTCTATCTCTGACCCCCTCAAAAATCTATCCGTGTTACTGTGCCCAAATATTATAAATTGACAGAGAATATCAAGGAGCGGAAGATACGAAGGGATAAGCCTCTTTGAGAGTTTAAACTTTACTACAGGTTTTAATATATTTACAGGTGGATAAAATATTTTCATCTTTTTACCAGAATGTCTTTCAATCAACTCAAGTGCGGTTCTGACCGAAACAGGGTGAGGATCAACAACATGAAATATCAATCCCTGAGATTCTGGATTCTGACTTATATGATATATTGCCTTCACGAGGTAATCTATAGGAATAATATTGAGCGGCGCTCTTCCGTGATGTGGTACAGGTATTGGAACCTTCATATCGGTCAGCATCAAAAGATATATCAGAGCATAAAAACCGTCCAGCTTTTCAGTCTCACCTGTTATTGAATCTCCCCCAATCATGGGAGCCCTGAAAATCCTGTACTTAAGGTCCTTTTCAGCAATAATTAAAGACTCGGCGATATACTTACTCCTGTTCAAAAAATGATCAAATCTGGGATTGGATACCATCTCTTCAGAAATAAGCCCTGAGTGATTCTCAAACACCATACATGTAGAGAGATAATTAAACGGCGCCTTCTTCTCTGTCTCTTTAGCAAATTCAATGATATTTTTTGTGCCTGTAATGTTTACCTTGCTAATGATTTTGTCGGGAGTACCTGGATAATAAATTGAGGCAAAATGGTATATATCAGTTACATTCTTCAACAGAAATCTATACTCCTCTGAAGAGAATCCGAGGTGCATCACACCAATATCACCCACAATAACTCTCACAGTAGACTTTAATTTATTGGACTCAACAAAAGATTTAGCCTGACTCTCAAATTTTGGGGGAACAAGCATGGCAATGTAAGATTTCTTCTGAGATGAGATATGCAGAACCATTCGTCTGGCAGTAATCAATGGAAAGCCTGTTATCAATATTATTTTTTGAGTATCCAGACTCATCTTTAGCACTTTCTACTTCTGCTGAAGATAGTGATTAATAATATACCTGAACACATCTTTATTATCCTGAACAATCTTGATAAAATCCGAGAATATATTCATAACAAATCTAAGAGACATCTGAGCATATGAACGATTGAGCTCCAAAAATTTCTGACGCGATAATTTTAATAGTGTCGTATCACCAATAGCAACTGCCTTTACAATTCTCTCAAAATTTCCAAGTAGAGAGAGCTGTCCAAAAACATCATGCTGAATCAATCTTCCTATTAAAATATCCTTTCCTGATTCATCACTAACGAATATATGAACATCTCCTTCTTTTATTATATACAATGCATCTGCTGGACTCTTATCAGTAAATATAGTTCCACCATTCTCATATTCTATCTCTTCCATACTCTCATAAAACCTCTGTATGGAGGTTTCATCAAATCCCTTAAAGAGATAATTGTTTTTAAGAAACTCTATCTGATCCATCAGTCCCCTCCATTTTCAGATAATCCTCTTTAAGTTCGAGATAGTGCTTATAAAAATAATCAAATCTCTTAGCCTCTTCTTCTGAAAATGTCTTTTTTATCTTTGCAGGAATACCAGCCACAAGAGAGTAAGGGGGTATCTTTGTCCCCTCGGTAAGTACAGCACCAGCAGCAATGACAGAATGCTCTCCTATTTCACAACCGTCCAGCAGTATTGCACCCATACCGATAAGGACATCATTCTCAATACGGGATCCGTGAATAGTAGCCTTGTGCCCTATAGTAACTCTATCACCAATTATTACAGGCGGGCCCTGCCTTGACACATGGATCAGGACAAGATCCTGAATACTGGTACTTTCTCCAATACGAATCTTATTCATATCCCCTCTAATTACAGTATTGAACCAGACATTGGAATCTTTTCCTATGACCACATCACCTATAATTATACTGCCCTCTGCCAGATAGACACCCTCACCAATAATGGGACTCTTTCCTTTATAGGTTATTATCCTGCTCACCTCTTTTCTCCTTCCTCAATTTTGCATATAGCACAATTAGATAGAAAATTGAACCAATAAATCCACCAATTGTATCAGCCAGAATATCACCCAGTGAAACAACACGATTAGGTACAAACAGTTGATGATATTCATCTGAACAACCAAATAAAAAAGTAAAAAATACCGTTGTAAACATACCGCGTATCTTATAGTCTTTACCCGCCGTATTCAGATATGCTCTCATAAATAACAAACCCAGAAGGGAATATTCAAGAATATGCATAAACTTGTCAGAATTCACAACAGGTATTTTTCCCACATCAATAGTAACTGAAGAAAATAAATAAATCACAGCCACATAAATAATTACAGGAATATAATAATAGATAAACAGAATTAGAAACTTGATCATAAAAATAAAAAGGGTAATTTACATCTTGTACTTACCAAAATCCTCAATAGAGAGAGAATCCAGATACTCGCCAAGCCTCTCTTCAGGATCCAGTTTCTGTCTGAGCTGCTCAAATATTTCATCATTTATAAATATGGGGGCATGCATTCGTAAAGCCACTGCTATTGCATCGGAAGGTCTGGAATCTATAACAACCTCACTTTCACCCAATTTTATTACAATGTTGGCATAAAATGTGTTATCTCTGAGCGTGCTTATTACAATCCTCTCAACTTCAGCCTTTAGTCCATCAAGAATATTCTTTATAAGGTCATGAGTCATCGGCCTCTGTGTCTCAACATTTTCTATAGCATTCTGAATTGCAATAGCCTCAACAGGTCCTATCCAGATCGGTAATTGCATATTATCATCAACAGTCCTTAAAACAACAACAGGTACCTTATCCTTCTCATCAAGCAATATTCCCACAACATCTGCCTTTTTCATCTTTTTCTCCTTCGATAATCTCCCCTTTAAGCGAATGCTTCAAGGATTCATTTATCTTTACTCTAACTATCTTTCCTATCAATCCATCCTTTTTGTACTTATTGTCTATTTCAATATTAACAACCCTGTTACACGAGGTTCTACCTGAAAATTGCGATAGATTTTTTATAGAATTTCCCTCAATCAATACAGACATGGTACTCCCGAGTAGCTCTTTGTTTTTCCTCTGAGCGATAGACTCAATCAGTTCCTGCAATATCCTCAATCTCTCCTCTTTGACAGACGGAGGCACATCATCCTGAAATTGTCTGAATGCCTTTGTAAGAGGACGGGGTGAATACTTAAAAGAATATGCGGTATCAAAATCAGCAAGCCTCACCAGAGACAGGGTCTTTTCAAAATCATCATCCGTCTCCTGAGGAAAACCCACTATTATATCAGTAGTAATTGACATATCACTTCTAACTGTCCTTAATTTTTCTACAACTCTCAAATATTGATCTCTTGTATATTTCCTGTTCATAAGTGCAAGAACCCTGTCTGAACCTGATTGAACCGGCAGATGTATATGGCTGCATAATTTATCGAGGTACTTAAATGATTCTATAAGTCTATCAGAAACATCCCTGGGATGAGAGGTAGTAAATCTTATTCTCATAAGCCCTTCAATATCATTAATCATTTCAAGCAGCCTTACAAAGTCTACCCCTGACAAATCATCATTATAAGAATTTACATTCTGTCCCAATAGCGTTATCTCCTTAACCCCCAGACTTACCCTCTCTTTGATCTCTTCTACAATATCTGTACTATTTCTTGAAAATTCACGCCCCCTTAAATAAGGAACAATGCAAAACGAACAGAAGTTATTACACCCTTTTGTAATATTAACAAAGGCAGAAACGGCATTCGAAGATTTATAAAATTTCTCTTTGCTCAGATATCCGCTATCAGACACATCAACAACCATCTGTTTTTCACATATTACCTTTTTTAGTAGATTCGGCAGGTCCTTAATCTGCTGGGGTCCAAATATAAGATCAATATCTGGAAATCTCTCCTTTAATCTTTCACCCTCCTGTTTTGCATAACAGCCGCACATTGCAACAATCTTCCTTTTATTCTTTGCTGATTTCAAATATCTCCCCGTGGCAGACAATGCCTTCTGAGCCGGCTTCTCTCTTACAGAACAGGTGTTTACAAATACAATATCTGCCCTGTCTGGAGAATCTACCTCAAAGAATCCATCCATTAAAAGTATGGATGCTATCTCCTCTGAGTCTCTCTCATTCATCTGGCAGCCATATGTCTCAATATAAAAGGTCATAACATCAAAATCATAATTTCAACTTTTAATCCCGTCAAGCCAAATAAAATACAAATTGCAATTCAGAAGATAATTATCAAATAAGACCACAAATTTATCCATTTTTCAACAAAGGGCACATAGTTAGCAAGAATTATTGTAATTGCATTTATTTTTTGTTATCAATTATTCTATACCAGAGGAGGTCAACTTGAAAAGATTAGCGATAATATTAATTACTTTAGCAATATTGGGCTGCAGCAACAGGGAATTATATACAAACGCCGCAGGCAATAAAGATACAGAGACTCCCGAAGTAAGTTATTATAAGATCGGAAATTTTTACATTTACCCCGATGGTAATAATACTTTCAGTATAGATTCAAATGGTATTACTTTTAAAGGAGTCAACAAAGGTAATTCATCAAAAATTCATCCCTCTACAATGCTTGCATTGAGAGAAGTGGATATTAAATACGAGATGATGTACGGCTCATTCAAACCTGTTGATCGCAATAAAACAGAATGGATTACCCCTGACAGACTGCAATATACTATTTCAAACCCTGACGAATTAAATATAGGAATGTATAGTTCAGAAAAACTAATAGGTACACTGATTATCAAGAGTAAGAAGAATGCTTACGGTGAATATCTATCAATCTCTACTGTAAAAAATGACAGATACAACAGATTTTCTCTGGCTTTTGACTGCACAGATGAGAGGCACTTTATAGGGTTCGGGGCACAATCAATTGATGTTGACCACTTCCAGAATACACTCTATGGCTGGGTTCAGGAACAGGGCATAGGTAAAGTTATGGATGATAACTACGATGACCTCCTCTGGTATTTGATGGGGAGGAAACACTCTTCTCAAATTCCAATCCCAACAATCTTATCAAGCAGAAACTATATAATAACACTAAAAGATGATATAAAACCAGTAATGGCACTATGTTCAGAGGAAAGCAAACTTTTAAGATTTGAAGTAACAATACCATCTGAGATACTTATATTCACTGCAAAAAGCCCTGAGGAGGCGGTCATACTCTCCACATCTGTTACAGGAAGAAATAGAATACCTCCGGACTTTGCATTCTTCCCATGGATAGATGCCATATTCGGCAGCGAGAATGTAAAAAGAATTGCAAACAAACTCAGAGAATATAAGATTCCAGCATCAGTAATATGGACGGAGGATTATAAAGGAGGGAATTTCAAAGGGGATAGATATGTTTTGAGCGAGAGATGGAATCTGGATAGAACACTGTACCCGGATTTTGAGAAACTCGCCAGCGACCTACACAAAATGGGATTCAAGTTTCTGGTATATTACAATCCGTTTGTATATCAGGATTCAGATGTTTTTGAAGAACTTGATTCAAAAGGTCTCCTTATAAAAGACTCAGAACATAAGACATACCTTTTTGATGGGGCAAAAGGGACAAAGACATCTCTTCTGGATCTATTAAATGAAGATGCCATCAGATGGACA
>JBBISZ010000017.1:0-15832 GCA_037441045.1 Deltaproteobacteria bacterium
ATAGCAGTAATCATCAAAACCTTTATCTTTGGAGCAGTCCTCATTCTTCTCACACTGAGTACACCACGGTGGGGTAGATGCAAGATAGCAATCTCCCTGCTTTACAGTATTCCCCTGAGGGTCAGTACAGGTCTTTGATGGATCTTCTCCACAGCAAAATTCAAATATATTACAGGAGATTGTCGCACCACCGTTCTCAAGACAGTTGAGTTTTATACATGTCTGATTTTCACACTTGTATCCTGACCAGCAATCCTTCTCTGTACGACATTTGTCACACATACACATGTTTGTATCTGTATCGCAATAACCAGGAAAACAACACTCAGAATCAGATAGACAGCCCGGCGTGCAGTTGTTATTCTCGTCACAAATCTGGATGACACATCTGCTATTCTTGCAGAGCCATTGTCTTGGAAGTGTAAGTTTGCCAAACATTGTATCACAATCAGAATCCAGCTGACAGGGTTGATCACACTTCCCGTTGTAATGGCAGACAGGCTTCGCTGAAGAGCATTGATCATCATACGGTTGACCATTTTTTATGCAGGAAGATATACAACTGTGAGTATCGAGTCTGCATAGAAATCCCTGCGGACAATCCCTATCATTTTCACAATATCCTGCACACACTCCAAATTCTGAATCGCCAAAATATTTTACACACTTTGACCTATTAGTATCCTTGCAATCCTCATCTGTCTTACAAACTGTAGTCCCTGCGCAGGTAAAAGGATCAGCCTGATCCAGCCTCTTAGGTTTACATTGATTTGGATTGGGTCCGGGGAGCGGATCTTCCACTGATACGCATTCAAAGCCTGGAGGACATGCCCGTTTTCCACACGCCATTCCGCAGTACTTTTTTCCTCCTAGATATTCAATGCATCTATCCTCATCCTCACCATCTGAAACATTATAACCGCACTCTTCATCATTATTGCATGGCTCGCAGATCATTAACCTTCTCTTACATACCTTACCGGTACTATCACAGTAATAATCACCGTTTGGGTATTCATAATTACAGTTTGCACTATCATTACATGACTTACCCTCAACACATTTTCCCTTATCCCTATCACATATCATATTGGGAGGGCACTCCTGATCCCTCTCTGTACAGAAATAATCTTTTTGAACAAATCTATCTACCGGCCCGGCATCCTCAATATCCTCTCCATCTGGCTTTACTGAAGCATCAGTAACAATAATATCAGTAACACCTGTATCATTCACACCATTTTTTGTATCAGAACTACAACTAATAATAATTGCAAGCCCTACAAATAGTAAAAAAAGATGAAGAGCATTTTTCATTATAATCCTCCTGATTAAGTGTATATTATTTTACACCCAATAAAGTAATAAAGCAAATTCATAAAGTAAAAATTTTCTTTTATTTAACTATATTTAACTATTGCCCTTCTACCAATATCTCGTCTGAAAAACGCCCCATCAAAATGTATTTGAGATATTGCATCATATACCTTTGATACAGCCTTTTCTGCAGATATATCAAGGGCATTTACAGATAGTACCCTGCCACCATTTGTCAGCACACAATCATCTTTTCTAATAGTTCCCGCATGAAAGACAACAATATCATCTCTATCTCTAAATGTATTAAGTCCCAATATCTCCATACCTTTCTTATAATTGCCCGGATAACCCTGTGCAGCCATTACAACGCAGATAGCAAACCTCTCATCCCATATTATCTCTTCACTACCCAATTTACCACCTGCCACTCCCAAAAGTAGCGGTACAATATCCGACTTCATTCTTAGAAGTATCGGCTGCGTCTCAGGATCCCCCATCCTTGCATTAAACTCAAGTACATAAGGTCTATTATTCTTAATCATAAGACCTGCATACAAAAATCCTCTATAAGGTCTGCCCTTTTCAGAAAGCTTTCTGAGCAGTGGATAAATAATTGTATTTGTTACCTCCTCCTGTTCTATCCTGCTTAATATGCGGGCAGGAGAGTAAGCCCCCATTCCTCCCGTATTTGGGCCTTCATCATTATCATACGCCCTCTTGTGATCCTGACTTGTAGCAAAGGGTATAAACTTCTCACCATCGGTAATGCCTATAAAGGACACCTCCTCACCTTCCAGAAATTCTTCCACCACAATACGCTTTCCCGCAGAACCGAACATCCCCTCCTTCATAATTGCATTAATTGCTGCCACCGCCTCACCTTTATTTAGACACGGAAATACACCCTTACCCTGCGCCAGACCATCAGCCTTTATAACCAGCGGCCTATCAGAGTTCAGCACATATTTTTCAGCTTCCTGAAAATCTGAAAAGATCTCAAAATCAGCAGTGGGGATACCAGCCTCCCTCATTATATTTTTTGAAAAAACCTTACTTGACTCAATCTCTGCTGCCCCCTGAAGAGGACCAACAATCATAAGCCCACTTTTATTAAATTCATCTGCCAATCCCATTGAAAGTGGAAGTTCGGGACCAACCACTGTGAGGTCTATCCTGCTTTTTATTGCAAACTCTTTTAAACCCAGAATATCCTCAGGGGCGATATCTACATTTATAGCGATCTCTGCAGTCCCCGCATTGCCTCTTGCACAGTAGATCTCTTTTACAAGTGGAGATTTTCTTATTTTCCAGACAAGGGCATGTTCTCTCCCACCATTACCAATGACAAGTACGTTCATTTTTTATACCCGAGATCATAGTCAGGATCAATCCCGAGTCTTCTCAGAATCTCTGTGGCTTCACTCTCTATCTGTCTTACTCTCTCTCTGGTGAGATTCATCAACTCTCCAACCTCCTCGAGAGTAAGCCCACCTTTTTCTGCCACATCAAGTGCACAGGTCTCTTTGAGATCCCATATTGTCCTGTCCGGGAAATTAATCTTTATTGAGCCGTTCTCTTCGTTGACATCCAGATAGAGATGATATTTGCAGGAGACAAATGGACACGGGCGGAGCAAATTCTTACACTCAGACCTTTTATTAGGCCTCTTTAAAGTCAAAAGATGCTTTAAATCTTCAATATCTTCAGCGGTAAGTTTTGTGCGTTTCAGTACCCTCTTGGATAGGGTTTTGGGCTTTACTCTTCCATGAGACATTATTTCTCCATCCTCCGCTGATTATAAAGATAAGGTTTTAGTCTAATTTTATTCATTGCCCTCATAACTGAATTAATATTTATCAGAAATATTTAATTATTCAACCTAAAAAATTACTAATTTTTTCTTTTTTTTTCAATATGTTATCTCTACTTTGACAACCTTTATTCAATTTTAATATCTTATTTCAGGGCTAACCAATTTTATTCTCGCTCAAATTTTGAATTTCGGAAATTTAAAAAAATAATCTTTTACAAAAGAGTTTGATCGGGAACAGATTTTATAATTTTATGGTGATAATCTTTAAATAGCAAATACAGAAAAATCTATAATAATAGAAACGACTTAATTTCCAGCTCATTAAATATCATCATGCCTCATCAAAGAAATTTTAATAACAGATTCACTTCCAGAAGCACTTAGCATAACAAATCTTTACAACCCAAAAACTCATTAGATAGATTTAAATTAATCCAGACAGGGATACTCAAACCATATTTTTCTTCTTTTTTATCTCGTGAATAGCCTTTTTGTAAGCTATGTCCCATTCAAGAGAGCCCTCTTCAAGATTCTTAAGCTGCTCTCTTGCCTCTTTATCGAGCTGCTCGTCCACATCCAGATATTTCTTAACAATCTCACTCATCTTTTTTATAAGAGCATTATTATCCTCATAAACTTCTTCTATATTTTTGCTTTTTAGCAATGCATCCACCACATCGGCAAGCACCATCTCAATTGCATCATCTCCATAATCAAAACCCCTCTCTTCAGATATCTTTGCCTTAACTGAAGCAAAATCTCTGGAAGGCATCTTGTGGTCCTGAATGTATATCATAGCCTCCTGATTTATCTCCTCCTCCTCCTCAAGATAATCTCTGAAGACCTTTGAGACATCCAGAACTGCCTCATCAAATCTATTCTCCTTTATCTCAATATCTCCATCCTTGGAAAGTACTCGCAGAATTTCCTGTGCTATAGACGGAATAAGTTTCATATATATCTTCATATCCCAATGCTCCTCAAAAAACATTAAAGACATATTTTTACTAACTCTTTAACAAAGAATTATCAAGTATTTTATTGAATTTTATTTACTTTTTTCAATCTTTGGTTTTACTATTATTTCTGAGAGAGGGAAGATATGACTCTTATTTGCATAATACTTCTAACAATAATGGTCGTTATTTTTCATAATTATATAGTCTTCAGGTATTTTGAAATCAAATGGCTACCGGACGAGATTCATATTATTACTACAAAAGATGGCTGGCAACTAAACACGGGAAGGAGATTACCAAAAGAGAGAAGATATAAAGAACCCGTTATACTCTGCCACGGACTCGGGGCAAATAGGTACAATCTCGACTTTAATGAAGAATATTCGCTTGCGAAAAGATTTACAGAACTTGGATTTGATACTTATATCATGGAGATGAGAACAGTGGGACTCTCATCAAAACCACACCTCTTCTCAGACTACAAATGGACCATCCATTTTGATGATGTTGTCAACTACGACATTCCTGCAATAATTGAGAATGCACTTAAAAAAAGTGGTTCAGATAAGGTCTTCTGGATTGGACACAGTCTGGGCGGTATGATTATGTACGCACACCTACAGAGAGAAGAGAACCAGAAATATATCAATTCTCTTGTCACGATATCCAGTCCACCGGTATTCAGGTTTCAGCCTGAATTAAAAAGATTTATCCCGATGCTGAAAAGCGCAAAGATTCTATCCCATATCAAACAGGAGTTCTGGGGAAGACTCTTTGCACCTTATCTGACAAGGCTGATTCCATACTCCGATGTTGCTGCAAATATTGAGAATATAGATAATCAAATCCTCAAAAGAATATTTGTAAACCTCGCATCAGATATGAGTTCAACACTGGTCTCGCAGATAGGTAGATGGGTAGAAGAGGGAGATATTAAAGATAGAAGTGGCGAATACAATTTTACAGAAAACTTAAATAAAATAAAGATACCTGTATATGCTATGACCGGTGCTGCAGACCTTATATGTACCCCCGAATCCGTGCTTTTCTTAAAGGGGAAAATCAGAGATGACATCTTAAAAATCACAATTGCAGGCAAATCCTCAGGATTCTCAACTGATTATGGACACGGTGACATCATTTTTGGAAGAAAGGCGCCTCTGGAGATCTTTCCACTTATTACAGATTATGTAAAAGAGCGCGCTCTAAAATTATGAGATACTATAAAATTATTTTTGTTCTGCTTCTGCCTCTGCTTATATCGGGATGCAATAAAAACAACGAGGACACTTTCACGATTCTGATTGAATTCCCTATTGATACGCTGGATCCCAGATATGCCATCTCTGCATACTCTATAAAGACCTGTCGATTAATATACAATTCACTTGTAAAGGTTGACAACAATCTAACAATAAAAAACGATCTTGCTGAAAATATTTATTTCATATCCCCTACTGACATTTATGTAAAAATAAAAAACGGAATAAAATTTCACAACGGAGAAGAACTTACATCAGAGGATGTAAAATACACATACGATTCTATAAGAGACCCTGATAGGCACTCTCCTTATTTTGGACTCTATAACAGGATAAAAGATATTGAGATAATAGACAGATATTCACTTGTTTTCCATCTAACTTCCCCACATTCCCCTTTTGTTTCTGACCTTGTAATGGGTATTGTACAGAAAAACTCAGACAATAAGGGCAAAAATCGGTTCTATGGCACTGGAGACTTCAAACTATTCAGGTATATCAGTGAAGAACATATCATACTTGAAAAGGCAAACGATAAAATCAAGTTCCCGGTTCGCTATCTGGCACTAAAAGTCATAAGAGATGATAATACAAGACTGCTTTCTATCCTGAACGGAGGTGGAGACCTGATTCAGAATGCTGCATCACCAATCATCGCATCAGAATTGAAAGATAGTTCAGTTGACATTATCTCAGCACCATCCGTTCTTTATACTTATATGGGTATAAACATGGAAGATCCCATTCTGAAAAACAAAAATGTCAGAAAGGCAATCGCATTTGCCATTGATCGCGAGGCAATAATTAAATACAAGTTTATGGGAAGAGCCAGACTCTCCTCATCAGTACTTGTGCCCGAACACTGGGCTTACGAAGATGATGTAGAAAAATATTATTACAATCCTGAAGAGGCGAAGAGACTTCTGGATGAGGCGGGCTTTAAAGATCCCGATGGAGATGGACCAGAGAATAGATTTACAATCACATATAAAACGAGCACAAATAAATTCAGAATTCAGATAGCCAGAATGATTACAAAGATGCTTAACGATGTTGGAATAGGCGTAAATCTAAGGGCTTACGAATTTGGCACATTTTTTTCCGACATCAAGAGTGGCAATTTTCAAATATACACAATGCAATGGACAGAACCTATAGAACCAGACTTCTTTTACTGGTTATTTCATTCAAAGAGTATTCCCGATGAAAAAGGCAATACAAATGGCGCAAATCGAGGCAGATATCGAAATGAAGTGATAGCCAAACTTCTTGAACAGGGCAGGAGAGAGATAGATTTGTCTGTAAGAAAATCTATTTATAGTAAAGTGCAGAAAATAATCGCAGACGAACTGCCATATATAAGTCTTTGGCATGAAGATAATATTGCCATAATAAACTCCAGATATAAAAATTTTGTCATCTCTCCTATAGCCTCGTTTGAGCCAGTATCAAATATAGAATTGAGATAACTTTTTTCTTGCATATTAATTTTTCTGGTGTTAATAGGATTTTCCTCTGTGGGCCGTTAGCTCAGTTTGGTAGAGCAGCTGACTCTTAATCAGCGGGCCGCAGGTTCAAGTCCTGCACGGCCCATTTCCCATCAGTATATAATGAGCATTTTAATACCTGAATCGGGTCTTTTGAAGAGAAATTCGTATGATATAATATTTGCCATTCTTCCTCTGATATCTATCCCCCTAATAATATCAGGACTGAAAAGATGCCTTACAATCTTCGGTGGAGAATATAGAACTCTGTTATTAATCCTCTTTGCATAGGTATCAGCCACAGCAGCAGTCATTAGATTAACCAATTCTACTATAAATGATAGGGAATTATCATCATATCTTACCTTCTCAAAGTCAGTATCAATCTCAATATTCATCTTCTCAGATATCTCATATATAGCCTCTCTCGAGATCAGCGCTATTATATATACCGGATTAGCCATATAGAGGGTAAATCTTACAGATATTCCGTCTTTGAACATTTCATCAAATAGTACAGCCACTGAATCTATATAAATCTTCTTTTCCTCAGATATATCAAAGGTCTCCAGATCCAATTTCGCAAAGTTTGTCAATAGAGCAATTACCCTGTTTAATATATCCTGTGAAGATGCACCACTCATACGATCCCTTCAGATAAAAAATAACCTGCTGATATAATAGGAACAGGCCATATACCATTAATAACTATCATACCATTAATAAATTTACCACTTTTTAATAGATAAGGGACATTATAGAGTCGAGTCTCTCCTATAAATACAATATCATCAATACCAATTGCAATATAAGAACCTTTAATAGAACATAAAAGAAACATTTTAGCCTTCTTATATTTTGAATTTAGAATATTGTATTTCTTATTATTCCTGAAAAGAGAGATTCTATCATCTGAAAATTCTATATCATCCGATTTACATACACCCTCAATATCAACAAGAGGGAATGCATATCTGAAATCACCTATAGATGCTACTATAACCTTTCTGGAGGCAAACTGATAAGGTACTCTCAAAGACACCTCAGTGCCACAGTCTCTCCTTGTTGATATAACAACATCACCGCCCATCTGCCAGAGGACATTTCTGACTATATCCATACCAAAACCTCTACCAGAGGTCATATCAGCATCTCTGAGTGTAGAAAAGCCCGGAACAAAGATCAGTTCATATATCTCCTCATCTCTCATCGAGGCGACATCCTGTGATTTTATTATTCCCTTTTCTATCGCCGAATTTAAGATCCTCTCCCTGTTAAGTCCTGCCCCATCATCTTTGATAAGAATCTCAATATATTCCTCTCTATCCGAAAAAATAATATTTATCTTACCATTTTCAGATTTTCCTTTTGATACTCTCTCAGACTGTTCTTCAATTCCGTGATATATTCCATTTCTTATTATATGAAGCAGCGGCTCCTCAAGTCTGTCAATAATGCTCTTATCAATCTCTATCTCCTCATTCTGGACTTCAAGAACTACCTTCTTCCCAAGTTGCTTTGCAGTACTCTGCACGACAGAACTCAATTTTGGAACTATACTCCCTGCTGGAACTGTTCTCATCCTGCCTGCATAATTCAGTATCTTCTTAAATCCATATTCCATACGATAGACAAGCGGATCTATCTCACCATCCTTAAGAGAATATCTATACTTGTTCCATAAGAGAAAGAGCTCATCCAGTGATGAGGTCAGATCTTCAACTCTCTCAAAAGGTATTCTAATATATTTTACAGTCTGAGATTTCTGATCCTTTTCATCTTTATACCATCTCTTAAGGTGGAGTTTAACCTCACTCACTCGGGATATTATACTGGATAATTCCTTTTCATCTATCTCCCTTCTCAAATAGATCTTTACAAAGTCAGGTTTTTCACCACTCTTTAACTGTGCAACATCTGGTTTTGTAATGACAGGATTGAATTTTGAAAATTCTCTTAACAACATAAAAGCCCTGACAGTCGGAGATTTACTCTCAGGAAGTATCTGAAAGACCAGCTCAAAAGTACTTGATAGATCCCTGGTAATCTGACCCGCTGAACTATCTTCTACCGAACCCCCTGAAAGTCTCTTCTTCATTTCACCAATGATATATTCAAGCTCCTTTATCATCTCATAAGATTGAAAGGGATTTGAATTTTCATAATTATCTATCTCGTTAGAAATACCATTTATACCTTTCCTGATAAACTCAATGAAACTTGATACACTCTCAGGATCTTTGCGAATATATTCAAGCATCTCCTCCATTAGATGAGCAATCTTTCCAAGTTCCTTCTGGTCCATAGTATTTGCCATACCCTTCAGTGTATGGAAACGCCTGAACATATCAAATAGCAGTCTTTCTTCCGCCTTCCCCGATCTCTCAATTTTGCTTAAATCTGAAAAAATCTCTACGATATGCTCTCTGCTCTCTGAAATAAAGATAGATCTATAGTCATTTTCAGACATTTACTATTTTAGAAATTTTGATACTACTGTAAGAACTTCATCCTTCTTGAATGGTTTGACAATAAAGTCATTTGCCCCTGCCTCTATAGCCTCCATAACAAGTGTCTCCTGTCCCAATGCACTACACATAATGATAATAGCATCTTTGCTTATCTGCCTTATCTCTCTGGTCGCTTCAATTCCACTCTTAAAAGGCATCACGATATCCATAATAACTATATCGGGATTAAGTTCTTTAAATTTTTCAACTCCCTCTATGCCGTTTGTTGCCTCACCAACTACCTCAAAATCAGACCCTACAAATACATCTTTAATAAGGCTCCTCATAAAAACCGCATCATCTACTATCAAGACTCTTTTGGGCATAGAAAAATCTCCTGTAGATTATTTTTATCTATTCTAGCACAATGTATAATATCCTCTATTAATTTAATATTTTCAACAAAAAAAACACCCTTAGAAATATTTTCTTCCAGATTTATAGAATCAAGGACCGGGACATTTTCGAGTTTTTCTCTATCATATATATCCTTTATACTGTCGTATACAAATGCGAGTAGAGAGTTAGCCGACTCTACAAGTATTAGAGGATACCTCCCTTTAGACTGAAGATTGTGCTCTGTATCTGACGATCTGGATAAGATCTTATATATATCAACAACAGGAATAATCTCTCCACTTAAGAATACAAGCCCCAAAAAGCGATCATACAATTCTGGATAACAAAAAACAGTCTCCTCTGGATATACCCCTCTGATAGATTCAAGTGGTAGATAAAGTTGTATCTTCCCTCTAATAAAGCCAAATACCCTCATTATAACCTATAGTGTTTGATCTTATCACTCAGTTCCTCACTGATCTGCTTGAGGTTTGAAGATAACCCTGCAATCTCCTCAATATTATTTGATTGAGATTGCACACTATTTTTTAGTTCCTCAGATGTTGTAAAATTATTATGCGAGACCACACTGATCTCTTCTACCGAGTGCACTATTTCAATAGAGTTTTGATTCTGGTGGGTGGTTAGTTCTCTTATAGTACTTACCGCATCATTTATCTTGCCAAGCGAACTATTGATATCCCCCGTTATATTTAATAGATTCTTCAGACTTCTGGATAAATCCTCTATCTTTTCGGTGTCGCCCTTTATCTCCTTTATAAGATTATTGGATTCACTTATAATCCCCTCTGCAATCATACCTACTTTCTTGGCAGAGATATTTGCCTTCTCTGACAGATTTTTTATCTCCTCAGCCACAACGGCAAATCCTTTACCATGCTCCCCTGCTCTAACCGCCTCTATAGTAGCATTGAGGGCAAGCATCTTCGTCTGATTGGCGATCTCAGTAATAAGTTCAATTGCCTCCGAAATAGAGCGGGCACTTGTAGAGAAGTCAATCACCTTTTTATCCATCATCCCTATACGACCCAGAAAATCAAATAGATTCTTGAGTATATCTTCCAGATTGGATATTGAATTGTTGATTGAAGAAGAGATATTTTTTGTAACGGTCTCTGTCTCACGAGTCTTGTTTTCTATTTCTTGAATCCCTTTTGCAAGCTCCTCGATAGCATGAACTGTCTTCTCAACCATATTATTTTGCTTCTCTGTACCTTTGGAGATCTGATTTATGGAGTGCAGTATATCCTTAATACCCACAGAAACCTGTGTTATAGCAGAATCAAGATTCTCTGCCTCAATATAGAGTCTACCCGAGACATCGTGAAAGCCCATTACAAGTAATTTTATATTATCCTGAAGTTCGACTATACTGTTCTGCAGCAAATCAATCTCGCTCTTTATATCGACTGTCCTGTCAGATTTATCAATCTTATATGTAAGATCTCCTTTGATAACCCTGTTGGTGGCTTCATTTATCCTTAGAATCTGCCTTGTGTTTTTTATTGAATAAAAAATAGCAAATAGAAGCGATGCAACTATAATCAGAACTGCCTCAATAATAACAATAAATGTAGTTGAAAAGGAGCTCAGAAATCGAGGGATAAAAATAATAATCAATGTACAAACAAGAGCCAGATATATATATCCTAAAACAGCATTTCGAAAAAGTTTATACTGCATTCCCTGCTACTTCCCTTTGGTGTCATAAATTTTAATAAACACCTCAACAAGTTTAGGATCAAATTGAGTCCCCGAACACCGTTTTAATTCTTCAATTGCAACTTCGTGAGAGAGGGCAGGTCTATATGGTCTATCAGATGTCATTGCATCATAGGTATCTGCAATAGCGAGAATCCTCGCACCTATCGGGATCTCCTCTCCTCTCAAACCTTCGGGATAACCAGAGCCATCATATTGTTCATGATGATAATATATGTCCGGCAATATATCCTGCAAAAAAGTTATGGGTTGAAGGATCTTTCTCCCTATCACTGGATGGAGCTTAAACATCTCATACTCTTTTGGCGTCAACTTTTCTGGTTTGTTGAGCTCTTCATATCTAATACCAATCTTGCCGATATCGTGCAGGAGTGCAGCCTGAAATATCCTTCCTGTCTCCTCATCAGACATACCCAGACCCTTGCATAATGCAAGGGCAAGCTTTGCCACCCTCTCCGAATGTCCAATTGTATATCTATCCTTCGCCTCAATTGCCAGAGCAAAACCCTGAATTGTCTCACTGAATGTACTCTGCATCTTCAAGACCAGTTGAAGATTCTCTATATGAGCCCCTGCCCTGTCCGCAATAGTCAGAACAGTCTTTCTCTGCCCCTCTGTAAATATCTGATTTGTTGTTAGTTTATAAACAGCAATGAGATAGGTGTTGATATTGTTTGTTTTTATCGGGGCAAAAAGGGCTGATGCGGGAGGATTTTCAACAAATAGTCCCTGAGGAAAATTATTTTCATCCAGAAGAGTTGTAGTAGATGATGTAGCAATAAACTTTAGTCTCTCAGGATCAACCTTTGGAAATGAATCCTCAGAGGAAAGATTTTTTCTTGTCAGAATCTTCAAACTTTTATTTTTTAGAATTTCATATACCTCAATGACATCCGGACTAAGCGCTTCACCAATTGCATTTATTATGAGATCGAATATACCTTCAATAGTATTTCTTGAGGTCATCTCCTCCGACATATGATAAAGAGACAGAGCCTCCCTCAACTGTATATTCTCCGAAATCAGATTGTATCTTTCTATCGCCCTGTTCAGTATTCTAATTATATCCTCCATCTTAAACGGCTTCAGTACATAGTCATAAGCCCCTGCCTTCATTGCCTCAATAGCGGTTTCAATAGTACCATAACCTGTCATAATAATTGGGACAGTAGGTATATGTCTATCATTTATAAATTGAAGGAGTTGCATACCGTCCAGATTGGGCATTTTGAGATCAGACAGAATTACATTATAATTTCCTGAAATAATCTTCTCTTTTGCCTCAAGACCATCTCTGGCGATTTCAATATCATACCCCTCCATTGATAAAAATTCTGTCAAAATATCCCTGATAACAGGCTCATCATCAACAATTAAGACTTTTGGCTTTCGCGCTGGAATTACCATTACCAATCCTCTACTACAATACCAAAATTGCCCAGAAGTCCTGTCTTTGTAAATTCAGGGGATAAAATAAAGCTCAGATCGCTCTCTCTTATTACGGCTATTCGATTGTCGGCATTGGAGACCACAATTAGATAACCATCCAGGTCATCATAGATAAGATTTACCTGATTGTTGCTATTATCAGATGATGTAGAAGTAACAAGTCTGGTATCAAAAGGAGATCCGGTAATTTCCGTCAGATCATTTGCATTGAATCCCCTCAAAATAGCAGTCGCATCTTTTGGTGATGCAGCCGAATCATTGAGTACAACATAAATATTTGACATATCCTTACCAAAGGCGATCTTCATCGGTCCATTACCCAGATTTTTAGGGGCAATCTCGCTATTGTAGTCCTTTCCGTTGAATGCAAATAGCATCCCATTAGAATAATCAAGAACAAAGACCTTATCTACACTTTTATTATAAGCCACATCCAGCCCAATTGAATTCATATCCCCAAAAGTTACAATCTTATCTGTCTCCAATGTGTCTCTTTTTAACACAAAGAGTGCCCCCTTATAATCGTTGGGTGGACCCCAAATTTGCATATTGGTATCAAATACCCCCGATATAAAAATTCTATTACCCGATGTGTCAATATCAATCCCATACAGGGCTATGCCGATTGGAATACTCCTCTTAAAATTCAGACTGCCCATCTCATACACATATAAGTTTCCATCCTTTGACACAATATATATCAATCCATTCTCATAATCCATCTTCGCACCTGTAATAACATCTGTTGCACTATTATTGGATATACTCTTAATAAAAGAGACATCCGCAAAATTATATAAACTGATATTAAATCCTCCATTTTGAGTATCTTTTGAGACTATCAGCATCAATAAATTGTATGGATCAAGCAAAACTGGAAATGGAAAAACATCTGCTGAGGCATATTTACCGTTTTTAAAATCTAAAAAGTTCGGGAAAGTTAATACATGAAAGTTCTTACCAGGATTTATAGAATTTCCATATTCTGTAAAGAATAGCCTCCTCTGCAATTTATACGAATTCGAACCTGTAAGTCTTGCCTCCTGTCCAAATGATCTTACCGTAATATCTCCACTTACAGCAAATCCGGGTACAATAACCTTAATATAACCGGAAGTGATCTCTGTAACTCTGGCAGGGTTACTATCTCCAGTAAAATTTACACTTAGTGTTCCGCATTCATTATCAAACCCCTGACCAAGGATCTTCAACTCAACCCCTCTTGGAAGGTCACCCGTTGGGTCCCTCTTTGTAACTACAAGTGTAGCGGAGACATCACAGGTAGACACATCCGATATGTCTGTCCCCACATCCTCCATATCTGACAACTCAGTATCACCAGCATCTTCTCCTGCATCACTCTCTATATCTCCAATGTCAGAAAGCAGTTCAGTGGCATCTTCAACATCCTCTACATCTCCTGCATCCTCAATATCTTCGGAATCTGATTTAATAATATCCCTTGAGGCATCAATAGCTATCATACCAGCATCACAACCCTCTATCGGAACACATATACCGTCGTTACACCTCTTGCATACACCACACTCATCGTCTCTCAGACACCCGGTATTCGGATCAATAACCTGAGGATCTGGTGTAATAGCCCCTGAATAACACTTCTCATTTATACACTTGCTCCCTTTGGGGCAGTCAGAGTCATTCTTGCAACTACTTGATGAACTACATCCTACAAAAAACAATAAGATTAAAAAAGTAGTTAATGCGCATAGAATATTTTTCATTACATATCTCTCCTTCTCCTTCACATACATTTACAATTCTATAGGTTTTTGCAAAAATTTCAACAAGATAATTGTGTTAATAAAGAATAGAAACTATCTTTTGCTATCGCTATAATCGACAATACGCAATTTGACTATTTCCGTATTCTGGTAGTTGTCTCTAAAGGGTGTATAGATTATATCAATATTTCCTGGTATATCGTCAAACTCTGACTCATCTCTCCAGATAAGACCGATCTCCTGTCTATTGTTTTTTCTCAACTGTACAATACCAAGCCCTTTTTGATACTTAAAAGAAACCACTTCATAACCAGGTGAATAAAAAATCGGTTCAGGATTTTCATTACCAAATGGGGCGAGTTGTTCGATATATGAGAAGAACTGATCATCTATTTCTGATGGTTCAAGAATATCATCAACAACAATTTCCGGAAGTTCTTTAATATACTCAGAACTTTTACTCGCAATATTCTCAAACGCCCTTGCAAAGTCTTCCAGATTTCCTGCCGATACGCTGAGCCCTACTGCACTCTTGTGTCCACCATACTCGATCAGATAGTTGCTGCATTGTTTTACCCCTTCGATCAGATCAAATCCCCCTGTGCTCCTTCCAGAGCCTTTTGCAATTCCATCCTTTATAGAGAAGAGTATCGTAGGCTTGTTGTATTTTCTGGATATCTTTGATGCTACAATCCCTATTACGCCGATGTGCCACTGTTCATTGGATAGGACGAGACTTGCTCTATTATTCAGGTCTGATATCCCCTCAATCTGCTCAAGTGCCTGCTTGAGTATCTCCTCTTCAATCCGTTGCCTTCTTGAATTATGATTATTCAGTTCTGAGACAAGCCGCTTTGCCACATCTGCATCATCGGTAGTAAGAAGCTGTACCGCATATCTTGGATCCTCTATTCTGCCCGCTGCATTTAGTCTGGGGGCTATTCTATAACTTATCTCCTTTACAGAAATCCTCTCGTATTTTGAGGCACAACTCTGGATTAGATGAGATAGACCTATTCTTTTGTTTTTATTAATCACTTTGAGACCATGTTTCACAAGTATCCTGTTTTCACCTTTTAAGGGCATTATATCGGCAACTGTTCCAAGAGCAACAAGGTCCAGATAGTCCTTCAGGTTGGGCTGCCTATCTATAGGAAAATAACCAATCTCTCTGAGTCTCTTGCGGAGTGCTATCAGGAAGAAGA
>JBBISZ010000017.1:15902-17188 GCA_037441045.1 Deltaproteobacteria bacterium
AACGCATCCGGCAACTTACCTACCACACGGTGGTGATCAATTACAATAATATCAACATTATATTTCTGGCGCGCATAAGAGATCTCCTCCCTCGCACTGATACCACAGTCTACAGATATAATGAGTTTTGCGCCCTCCAGAACTATTTTATCAATAGCATCTTTATTGAGTCCATATCCCTCACTCTGTCTATCTGGAATATAATAAAATGCCTCCACCCCGATTGAACGAAAGAAATTTAAAAGTATAGATATGGATGTAATGCCGTCTACATCATAATCCCCGTAGATAAATATCATTTCATGCTGTTGTATCGCCCTTAACACCCTATCAACTACCTTATCCATATCCCTCATATTTTCAGGTGGCAGAAGATCTTTTATATCACTCCTTAAAAATTTAACTGCTTCTTCAGCATTCCTCATCCCCCTATTCAATAGTATCCTTGCAAAGACATCCCTTACCTTAAGGTTCTGTGCAAGACTCTTAACCGATGAGCTCTCATATTGATTTATCTGCCATCTGTATGTCTTACCCTCTTTCAGGAGCATTTCATATTATCTCATCTCTTTGTCTGTTTAATTCTATATGCATTCAAAATACCTTCCACATAGAGTGCCAGAGGTGCAGCAATATAGATCGAAGAATATGTCCCAATGATAACACCAAAAAACATAACAAAACTAAAAGTCCTCAAAGTATGGCCTGCAAAGAAAAACAATACACCTGCCACTATGACAACAGTGAGAGATGTAATAATACTTCTTCCCAGCATATCATTGATACTGATATTTAACAAGATTCTCTCTCACCCTGTCATAAACAACTATTGTATCATTTATTGAATATCCGAGCAGTGTCATTATGGCAGCAAGTCCCGTCATATCAAACTCAAATCTCAAAAGGCATAATAGACCGAGAGTGATCAACCCATCGTGCACCAGAGATAAAAAAGCACCAGGTGCAAATCTAAAATCAAACCTGAAAGCTACATATATTGTTATAGCCATTAAGGAGTAAATAGCAGCGAGCAGCCCACTTGTTCTGAGATCCTTCCCAACCTGAGGACCAACGGCGTCCACACCTATTATCTCTACCTTTGTCCCCGAAACAGCCTTTTCAAGACCTTCCTGTATCTTCTTTGAAATACCCGATAGAATTATAAGGTATAGAAATTCTGTTGTCTTACCCTCCCTCTTTATATCAACAAGATCAATCTTATTATCCACAAATACCTGTTTGAGAACATTTACATCTACTTCCTCTGTAAATTTTGCCTCTATCTT
>JBBISZ010000018.1:0-16519 GCA_037441045.1 Deltaproteobacteria bacterium
ATGATGATCGCCAAGATTAGTCCTGTTGTCTCCATAAACAACAAATTTTATGGGTTTTGTTTCCCGGGGAAATGTCCTGAAATAACCTGTTACAGAATCTCCATCAATTTTATATTCGTATTCCCTGTCTGGAAGGAGTCCTGTAATCTGTAGATTATGAAATGTTGTTGCTGATGCCTCCTCTATTGATCTATCAGGAGAACCATTAAGACCATAGACAATCCTTCCTTTTGTAGAAGAGGAGGTCTCCCATATAATTCTTGCTGAATTTGAGGTAAGTTCCTGTATATATGGACCTTTCTTGAACTGGGCAAACGCGTATGAGTGAAATATGAAGAATAATATAAGCAATAAAAGTAGTCTATTCATTGTTATCTCTCTCCTGTGAAAATCAGGCAATATAAATATACCACATCTGTTTTAAATACACCATATTTAATAAATACTCCCCATTATTCATCTTTTTGAAAAAGATATAAATCATCACTATTCTTAAATGTTTTGATTTTTGATATGTACACTATTACTTCTGTGGCAATAGTAAGCAGAAAGAGTGTTGCAACTATCTTTTTTATTAGAAATATTGAAAGTAGTATTGCAGTCCATAGCATTGTAATTGCATATTTTTTACCTTTATGCGTATTCCTCTATCACTCCTTAATTAAGAATATATAACCCAAAATACCTGTTGGTTATTAATCAGTTAAACAGCCTGTTAGAACTTCGAGCAAGGCAGAAAGCGGGAAGCAAAAGGAAAGGTTTTGCAGGTAAGACGGGCAGGAAAACACCTATTATCCCGAGTAAAAGAAGATAGCATTCCTGAAACAATGAAAATAGTTTTCATGGAGGCAATTTTAATTAAAAACTGAATAGTAAAAAAATCTGTTTTTATTCTGGCTGGCAGTAATAGCCGGATGTGCATGTATAACCGGCCGGGCACTCCTTCCCTATATATCCACACTTTTGTCTGCAGACCTTGTTGTTTATCGGGAATCCAAATCCCACACACTTAAAATTAAGATCGCAATCACAATCAGTTTCGCACGGGGCATTGTCTACACCTGTCCCTTTTGAGCAGGCAATAGGATTGTCGGTACAACAGACAGGACAGGTCTCTTTGAGTTCCCATTTTGAACCGTCAGACGCACATTCATAGATATTTTTACCATCGGTGCATTTAATCTCACCAGGGTTGCACTTTGGTTGAGGTTGATCTTTACAATGATCTATATAACAGTATGTCCCATATTTATCTTTGCAGTTTTCAACTATTGTTGACCATCTGGTGCCCAGTTCGTTGCACTGCAATAAGTCATCTGTTGTACATTTTCCATCCGGGTCTATGAATTTTCCACCACAGCAATGGTAGGATAATGGTTCGCAGATTACCTTTTCTTTAATACACCCTGTTATATCACATCCTGTGATACAGTATTTTGTTTCTACTCCTGCATCACTTGTCTCAATTATATCACATCTTGTCTGACAGGATTCTATCATTATGTACTGAGTTCCATCTCCGTTACATTCATAAAGATCGTCTTTCTGGCATATTCTCTCTTTTGGAGTACAGATTTTTGGATTACCTTTATCCATTGGCCCTGTGTCTTTTATCTCTTCTATGACATCCTCTTCAACTATAATATCCTCAACTGTGTCAACTGTCTCAATTGTATCCTCTTCAACTATCTCCTCATCAGATTTGATACCGCTATCTATGGGGATACATTTCTGTCCATAAGGTTTGGTACCTGGAGGGCATTGGTTGGTGTCACTGGATGTCCCGGTGGCAGAGTCTGAACATCTTAAAAACACCAAAATTGATATCGTAAATAGGGATAAAATTAAAAAAGTTTTAATAAAAGTATTCATAAAATATATTCTACATCAACTTTTACTTTTTTCAAGCGGCTTTATAAAAATCTTTCAAATCTCTCTTTGCGGGCCTTGCAGATAGGACACACATCGGGTGGATTTTCTCTTGCTGCGAGATATCCACAGACTGTACACCTCCATACTGGATACGGTAATTGAGAAGGGAGCAAATTACCCTTTTGAGAAGAGCGGTTTCTCCTCTCCTCTTCTGTTGGCCTCCTCTCGGGGATAGGTCTAACCTGCGCCTTTCCATCCACTACATTTTTTGAAACATAAAGTCCACAGTAGCAGGTGCTGTATTCATTTATATCCTTATGTCGAGATCATCTTCTTTATTCCCATCTGCAAGTCTGCATGGGCATGCCTGGTAACTGAATCTCTTCTCGTTGATAATGAGTGATCTAATGAGCAACTTTGTAAATTCTACATCAGGGTTCAGGTAGTATCCTCTCTCCTCGGCTTCTTTTTTTAATTTTTGATATAATCTATCAATCTCTTGAGCAGTTGGTTCATCATTTGAAATAATAAAATCTTTCTTCTTCATTTGCCCAGCTCCTCTTTGATTCTCTTTTCGTCAAAACCTTTGATACAGATTTCGTCATCAATGACTATCGTTGGGAAAGACATTTGTGGATTATACTGTCTCATCTTCTCTCTGATCTTCTCCTTTTCTTCTCCTGTTAGAAGATCTACATCAATAAAATCATATTTTACTCTCATTTCATCAAGTAGCATCTTTGTCTTTCTGCACCATATACAGGTGCTCAATGCAAACAGGAATACTTTTTTATCCTTCTTCCTTTTTTGAGCCATAAGACCTCCTGAAACATAGTCTAATATATTTGCGATAATAATTTTTGTAAAGATATAATTTTCTTTAACATTTCATAAATATGCTCTATTGTTCTAATTCTGGAGGTAATAGTTATGAAAAACATATTTGTGGTTATAGCATTATATCTATTTCTTTTAGCCTGCAAAGAGAGAGAAGAGAATATTAATCTATCTGATGTGGAATTCTTTGATGATATTAGTGATTTATCAATTTATGATACGGGATTTAAGACCCCGATAGAGACGGCAGTCTGTGGATTAAAAAGGTATGATTGGCTGGATCCATCTACAACAGGAAAGGTATTAAAAATAGAGGAACTCCCTGAGTATTCACTCTCTCGTGAGGCAATAAAAAGCCTTCTTTCCCAATATCAGGAATCCAAATTCATAGAGATAAAGTATGATGTGAAGGTATACAGATTTAGATATACAACTCAGAATAAAGGAGAGATAGTCGAGGCGACCAGTATGTTCGGAGTCCCTGTAACTGAAGATGAAACCCCGATAGATCTGTCTGCAGTCCTCTGGTTGCATGGCACATCAGGTTTTATGGATGATTGTGCACCTGGCAGGACATCTGATGGTGCATATTCTATGGTATTAATGGCGACACAGGGTTTTATGGCAGTAGGTCCTGATTATCTGGGGCTAAACAGCTTTGGGGCTGCCTCTACTGTAAAACATCCTTATCTTGGAATGGAAGCGACAGCTATAGCATCTCTTGATGCCTTAAAAGCTACTCAAATACTTATCAAGAGACTAAAACTACCCCTGAATTTTAATAAAAATGTTATTCTGTGGGGTGGCTCACAGGGAGGACATGCAGTTTTTTCTGTTGATCTATTTGCCCCATATTATGCTCCGGAGTTTAATTATATTGCTGCGGTTGCGCTCATACCGCCAACAAACCTTGTAGATGCAGCCGTTGAGGCGGTTAAAAGAATGGGAGATGATACAGTCACGCTGGCTGCTGTAATGATTGAACTGTCAAGATGGTATGAGATGTTTCAAAAGATGTATGAGATTATTAGAAACGACGAACCTCTGAAACCACTTGATACTCTTACAAATATTATGGATACCAGATGTGGGGTAGGGGATCAACAGTTTGAGATTAAAGCACCAGAGGATCTCTACCTTAAAGAGTTTATTGAAAGCATTACGAAAAAGGAATGGGAAGGCTTTGAGGATATAAAATGCATTCTAAAAGAAAATTCTCCTGACTTTACATTTATTATAAGGAAATCCAGCACTCCATTTTTGTATGTTCTCTCAGAGAAGGATGAGCTTGTAAATACACCTGTTCAAAGAATATCTTTTGATAGATTGTGCCAGAAAGGTTATGAGATGGAATATCTGGAGTGCAAAGATGCCTCCCACACACAGGGTGCTGCATGGTCTGTAAAGGAGCAGTTTGAATGGGTAAGGAAGAGATTAAAGGGTGAAAAACTTATAGAATCCTGTAAGATTAAAGAACCGACTCTCTGTTCGGGGACAAGGAATTAGATATTTTTATCTTGTTGAGAAACTTTGATTATTGTTAATCTCCTCAATACCACCTATCTAAAAATATTAACCAGAAGGTACCTGGCACTTTTTTATTGCACAGTCCACAGTCCATAGTTTTTGTGCTACAACTTTTATCTAAATCAGCCTGCTCTTCTGAATGCTTGATTGTCTTATTATTTAGAGTTATCCATTCTATTTACTAAAGTCCAGAACCAGCAACCAGCATACAATATTTATTACGAAATATCCTTATAACAAACACTCTCTTCCGCTTAAAAAGTTCTGATATTTATTTAACTGACAAATATATTATTACTTATTTTAAGATTCCACTGAAAGTCTCAACAAACTTAATGATAGGTGTGAAGAATATTCCAAATATTATAGTAAACACACCCAGTACACCTATTGTAACCTTCCTCACAATATCAAAGTTAAACTTGCCTTCTGTATCAGGTGAGAGATACATAGCCTTAATAATTCTCGCATAATAGTAAAGTGATATAGCAGAGTTTATTACGCCGACAATCGCAAGTGAAATATAGAAGACTCCCCCCTTCCCTATGATAGCAGCAAACAAATAAAATTTACC
This sequence comes from Deltaproteobacteria bacterium, assembly GCA_037441045.1. Classification (GTDB taxonomy): domain Bacteria; phylum Myxococcota; class SpSt-1050; order SpSt-1050; family SpSt-1050; genus SpSt-1050. The sequence continues at coordinate 4,811 of JBBISZ010000018.1, forward strand.
TACAAAACCAAAAAATGGCGGTATTCCTGTAAGAGAGAGCAGAAAGATGGCAAATATCGCTGCCAGATAAGGGTTTTTAGAAGACATACCATAAAATGCCTCAATGCTCTCATCGCCTGTCCTATCAAGTACAATCTGAACACAGTAAAAGGCCCCCAGATTCATAATGAGATATGCAATCAGATAAAACTGTGTAGCTCTAATACCGACTTCATCGGTGCTGCTTAGCGCCATTATTATATATCCTGCATGGGCAATGGAGGAATAGGCAAGTAGCCTTTTGAGGTTGTTCTGATTAATCGCCATCAGATTTCCAAGTGTCATTGTAAATAAAGATACTACACCCAGAATTATTGCTAAATTGGATAGGTCTGGACTGCTCAACTGGTTTACAAAAAGGTTCATCATAATTCTTATTAGAGCCCCAGCCCCTGCAGCCTTTGAGGCTGTGGACAGGAGCGCAACAAATGTTGTAGGACCACCCTGATATGCGTCGGGCGACCATGCGTAGAATGGAAATGCAGCAAGTTTGAAGAAGAGTCCACCGCATATCATAAGAATAATGAGTAATGACATTATAAAAATAGGTTCACTGTCTATCCTAAGTTTAACAAGTGCATTTGATATTTCGGAGTAATTGAGACTTCCTGTTATCCCATAGATATAAGATATACCAAACAGCATCAAAGATGAGGCAACTGCCCCAAAAATGGCATATTTAAGTCCTGCCTCACGACTTGATAACCTATCCAGATTCAACGAAACACCGATATAAGAAATCAATGAAAGGATTTCCATGGAAAGATAGAGGGCAATCAGGTTTTCAGCCATTACCATAAATGAGGCTGAGATATAAAATATAAACAGAAGTAGTGTATATTCTGTAAATACCCCGCTATTGAGCTCCCTCGCCCGGTATGAAAAAAGGAATGTAAGACCAATCGCCACACAGAAAAGCATCTTAAAAAAATTAGAAAAACTATCTGATACAAAGAGCTGGCCAATTGATACAGCCTCTTTCTGAGAAATAAGAATAACGAAAACAAGTATGCTTATTATTAACAATATTGAAACGAATGAGAGGATCTCCAGACTCAACTTCTTTACTGAGAAGAATATAAGAATTATTATGCCCGCTATCAGGGCTATCAACTCAGGTGTCAGAACAGAGATAGAATTGAGATTCTCCATAGTAGTAATTTCCCCTATCTGATAGAATTAATAAGACTGTGTATGGTGGGATTGATGATGTTGAGGATCGGTATCGGATAAAAGCCCAGAAATACAATAATGATAGCAAGAGGATAAAGAGTCAGTCTCTCTCTAATATTAAGGTCTTTGTAGCCCAGATATCTCTCATTTATAGGACCCAGAAACATCCTCTGCATAGTCCATAGATAATATGCTGCTGTTATAACAACGCTTATGGCTGATATTACTGTAAGGAGTTTGAATGTTGAGAATGCCCCGATAAAGCAGAGAGCCTCGGCAATGAAGCCACAGAGTCCAGGCAGCCCCAGCGATGCCATAAATGCAAGTCCTGTAAAGGCAGCATATTCGGGCATTATATGTGCAATTCCTCCAAATTTGTTTATCTCTCTGTGATGAGCCCTATCGTAAATTACACCTGCAATTAAGAAGAGCATGGGTGAAATGACTCCGTGAGTAAATAGTTGAAGCACTGCCCCTGATATTCCAGCCTCGCTAAATGAACTCATAGCAAGTAGTGAAAACCCCATATGACTTACAGATGAGTATGCAATCAACTTTTTTAGATCCTCCTGAGCCATACATACAAATGCGGCATATACAATATTTATCACGCCAAAAATTGCTATCACAGGTGCTGCCCATATCGTCGCCTCAGGTAAGATCTGATAATTTACCCTCAAAATACCGTAAATACCCATCTTTAACAGAATTCCGGCAAGTATCACTGATATGGGTGTTGGAGCCTCCACATGTGCATCGGGCAACCATGTATGAAATGGGAACATCGGTATTTTTATTGCAAAGCCTATAAAAAACAGGACAAATATAAATTTTGCAAATGATATACCAAACAGAGGTGCTGCTGCCCCAAAATCATTTTCTGCTGTCAGCTTCATGATATTGAAAGTATGCGAGGCTGCAGTCCCGTCTATGAGTGTTGTAGGTTGAGAATTGTAATAGAGGGCAATAATTCCTATGAGCATCAGGACAGAGCCAAAGAGTGTATACAGGAAGAACTTTATCGCTGCATACTCCTTTCTGGGACCTCCCCAGATTCCTATCAGGAAGTACATCGGGAGCAACATTACCTCCCAGAAGATATAAAACAGAAATAGATCAAGTGCCACAAATGTCCCCATCATACCTGTCATCAGAAGTAAAAACATTGAAAAATAACCTTTTACCTTCTTCTCTATCCCAAATGAGGCGACGCAGGCAATAAGTGATATAAGAGCGGTCAGGATAACAAGCGAAACATTGAGCCCATCCACACCCATAAAATATTCAATGTTGAATGCCCGGATCCATACGATATGCTCAACAAATTGTAACTCTTTATTATCAGGGTCAAAATTTATATACATCAGAATTGAGAGCAAGAAGACCAGAATCGCAAATAATAAAGAAGCATACTTTATCTGCATGGAAAAACGGTCAGGAATAAGAACCACCACAATCATTCCAAGGATAGGTAAAAAGGTCATCAATGTCAGAATGTGATTTAATATAAATTCCATATCTCTACCTCATCATTTGCTTATAAGAAAATTCAAAATTCTTATGAGAATCAGTCCCAGAAATCCTCCTGAGACCATAATATAGACATAATCCTGAATCCTTCCTGTCTGAAGGGATCTGAGTCTTTCTCCTATATATTTTATGCCCTGAGCAACAAGATTTACGAGCCCATCCACTACATACTTATCTATAAGACCGTCCAGATCTGCGAATAAAACAGTAATCTTTGCAGCCAGATTTACAATCCCATCAATCACATACTTATCAAATAGTGAGAACAAATAAGAGACCACCTTTACAGAATCAACAATAAGAATATTATAAATCTCGTCAACAAAATACTTATTCTCAACCACATAGTGAATCCTGCTTATCTTAGTTCTAATAGTTTTTGCACCCTCATATCCACCTCTATAATAAATCAGATAGGCGGCATAAATTCCAATAGCAGCGGCAATTACAGAGAGAAACATTATCAGCCATTCTGTGGTATGTGAATGTGGAATACTCAGTATTGATTCTGAATCCTCAAAGATAGGTTTTAAGAATCCATCAAAAAGGCTATGAACACCAAATATCTCAGGAAGCCCAATATAACCGCCCGCTATTGAGAGAAATGCGAGCAACACCAGTACCGATGTCATTGAGAGAGGCGACTCGTGGATATGCTCCACCACCTTCTTATCCGAGCGAACTTCTGATCCGTAGAATGTGATAAACACAAGTCTGAACATATAAAAGGCTGTACACAATGCGGCAATTAGCAAGAGCGTAAAAGCTATGTATCCCCATGTTCCTGTATAAGATGAGGCACTCATAAATGACCTGTATAGTATCTCATCCTTTGAGAAGAAGCCGGAAAATCCTGGAATCCCTGCAATGGCAAGTGAGGCTATAAGAAATGTGTAATAAGTTACAGGTATCTTCCCTTTGAGAGCCCCCATCTTTCTTATGTCCTGCTCTCCACTCATAGCATGAATTACCGAGCCTGCCCCGAGAAACAGACATGCCTTGAAGAATGCATGAGTCATAAGGTGGAAAATACCAGAGGAGAATGCAGCAGAACCTACAGCTGCAAACATAAATCCAAGTTGGGAGATAGTAGAGTAAGCGAGAACCTTCTTTATATCTGTCTGTGCAAATCCCATTGTGGCTGCATATAGAGCCGTTGTGGCTCCAACTACTACCACCACCGTAAGAGCAACAGGAGAATGAACATATATAAAATTGAGTCTTGCAATCATATATACGCCCGCTGTCACCATTGTAGCAGCATGAATGAGTGCTGAGACGGGAGTTGGACCTGCCATCGCATCCGGGAGCCATACATATAATGGGATCTGAGCAGACTTCCCTGTAGCCCCAATAAAAAACAAAATCCCTATAATTGTCGGAAGTGCAATACTATAAAATTGAACAGATACAAGGGAATATGAAATCTCCTTAAGGTATGAAAATGAGAGAGATACCGCCTCCCCACCATTTACCGAAGATATTCCATTTATAAGGAAAAACAGTCCAAGAAGAAATCCAAAATCCCCTACTCTGTTGACTATAAATGCCTTCATCCCTGCTGTTGCCTTATCCAGATCCTGATACCAGAATCCTATCAATAGATACGAACAGAGCCCTACTCCCTCCCATCCGACGAACATTAGTATAAGATTGTCAGCCATAACAAGTACAAGCATCGCAAATGCAAAAAGGTTGAGATACGAAAAATATCTCCATTGAGATTTGTCGCTGTGCATGTAGCCTATAGAGTAGAGGTGAATGAGAGAGCCCACCCCTGACACGACGAGTACCATTACAGCCGAAAGTGGGTCAAGGACAAACTCCAGATCCACAGAGAGATTTCCTGCAAATATCCAGTTGTAGAGATTGATAGTGATTCTCCTGCTATCTATGTCCATACTCAAAAGTTGTAAAAAAAGATAAAACGCAATCAAAAAAGAAATTGAGATTGAAGATGTAGCAATTATACCGTTAACTTTGCCGGAGTATCTCTTCTGAATAAAATAACCGAGAGTCCCGTTTATAATTGACCCTATAAGAGGTAAAACTACAATCAGGATAAGTAGATTCTCCATATATCAACCCTTCAATGTATCAAGCCTATCTGCTTCAACAGATTTAGTCTTTCTAAAAATACCTATGACAATTGCAAGAACTACCGCCACCTCGGAGGCTGCAAGCATTATATTTATAATAGCGGCGACATTCCCATCAATCTTGCCAAGTACAAATCTGTCAAATGTAACAAAATTGATATTTACTGAGTTAAGTATAAGTTCAACCCCCATCAGAATTGCAATGGCATTCTGCCTTGTGAGAATAATATAAATACCTGTAGAGAAGAGAAATGCCGCCAGAATAAGAAACTCCTGAGCAGTAAGTTGCATATCAATCTTCCTTTCTTACCCTTGCCATTGTTATCGCACCCACAAGTGAGACAAGCAGAATAATCCCTATTCCAATAAGCAGCGGAAGATAGTCTATTGAGATAGCCTTTCCAATTCGTTCAACAGTCTCTTCATTTGCCTCCACACTCTGATTGAAAGGATAGAAGAGGATTAAAAACAGAAACATTAAGAATATTGAAATACTCAGAATAGCCGCCTGAATTCTCCCTAAAGACCTGTTGGTAACCTCCACATCCTGAATCTTTGAAGTAAACATAACGGCAAAGATAAACAATACCATTATGCCACCAACATAAATCATTATCTGAATTACCGAGAGATATGCTGAACCCATAATACCGTAAAGACATGCCACCCCTATCATTACACCCAGAAGTGCAAATACAGACCTTATAATATTCTGTGAAAAGGCTGTAATCAGGGCAAATCCAAGTATACCGAGCGAGATCAAATAAAATAGAAGTTTAAAAATCATTTTATCTCCCCCTTATTTTCTCCGGAACACCTCTCCTCTCTTCTATTATCTTTCTCAACTGGAGCGTACGGCATCTCCCTCTGCTCTATCATCCTGAGTATCAACTCCCCCTTTATTATAGATGATTCAACGCTTACATCCTTCTGTGGTTTATATGGCTTTACTGGCTCTCTTACAAAGTGAAGATGTAGTTTCCTTATGTCATCTACGGAGAATGCAAATTCATTACTGTGGTGTATAGCAGATGTTGGACATGCCTCTGTACAGAGTCCACAATACATACACTTTGAGGCATCAATATCAAAACATGTAATTAACCGCTCTACCCCCTTACTTACATTTATACTTATTATACCTATTGGACATGCTCGCTGGCAGGCCTGGCAGGCTGTACACAAACTCAGATCCACCTCAAGAATACCTCTGAATCTATTCATAACAAGCGGTTTTGATTTATCATACCTGTCAGGATATTGCACCGTATGAGGTCTTCTCAACATCCATGAAAATGTAACAGCCATACCCTCAAATATTGAAACGACCGAATTTTTTATATTTTCTAAATACTCTCTTATTTCCATCATATCATCCATTTCAAATATGTCTTATCCGGGAAGTTTTTAATATTATAATAGACCCTGAAAGCAAAGTAGATACTTATAAAAACTCCAAGAGCAAAGAGTAAAAACTTAAAAACTATCTGAAGCAAAACTACTTTATGGTAAAGCACAGTAAACAGAAGCGATACGACTGTGAGCGATGCACTGATTGGCACCATATATTTGTAGCACATTACCATCAGTTGATCTATTCTCAGTCTCGGTAGCGTCCATCTGAGCCAGATAATAACATTGACCAGGATGAGTGCCTTGATCAGAAAAATAATAAATCCTGCAAATTGTAAGAGCAGGCTACCTGATTGAACCTCATAAGAAACAAGGGGAATTCTCCAGCCTCCCAGAAATACTGTAGTAGCGATCGCACCTATGACATATAGATTCATCCACTCACTGAAGAGAAAGAATAAAAATCTCATACCTGAATATTCTGTATTGTAACCTGCTACAAGTTCACTCTCAGCCTCAGGCAGGTCAAATGGAGTTCTATTCCCCTCGGCAAGTGCGGCTGTAAAATAGATAAAAAATGCTATAAATGTAGCGGGATTGTGGAAGATATACCAGTTGTATGGAGCGCCACCCTGATTTTTTATAATCTCCTGAAGAGAGAGTGTCCCTGCTGGAATCACCACCACAATAAGGGAAAGGGCCACCGGTATCTCATAAGAAATCATCTGAGCAGCACTCCTGATACCGCCCAGAAGAGTCCATTTGGAATTACTTGCCCATCCTGCCATCAGGATCCCTGCAACAACAAGTGCTGTAATTGCTATTAGATAGACCAGACCCACATTCAGATCTGCACCAATAATAGAAGGTGCAAACGGGATTACCACAAAGGTACAAAGAACGCCCGTAAATACCAGATACGGTGCAATTCTAAAAAGTATGGAGTCTGTATCTTTCGGGATTATATCCTCCTTAAACCAGCATTTGAGACCATCAGCCAGCCACTGCCAGAAGCCCTGAAATCCCACCCTGTTTGGGCCTATTCTACTCTGCATTCTGCCAGCAATTCTTCTTTCATACCATGAGGTAATACCTGCAAATAATGCACCAAATGTCAGTGCAAATAGCCCATAAATAAAAACCACCAGTATCACAACAACTATAGAATAATGTGGTGAAATACTGAGACTTTCCAGAATCTTATTTGAAATCTCAAACATAATTATCTATCAATCTCCGGTGCAACAATATCCATACTTGCTATCAGAACCACAAGGTCAGCAATAAAACAGCCCTGTGATTTTATATGAATAGCCTTCATTGCAGAAAAAGAGCCTGTCCTTATCTTACATCTATAAGGATTTTCACTCCCATCTGAAATAATATAGTATCCAAGTTCCCCTCTAGCGCTCTCAACAGCCGAATATACCTCTCCTTGAGGAGGCTTTATTCTCCTTGGCACTTTCGCTATTATTTCTCCTGATGGTAGATTTTTGATAGCCTGCCTGAGTATCTTTGCACTCTCCTCCATCTCCTTAACTCTTACCACAAATCTATCATAACTATCTCCAATACTACCTCTGAAACCCTCTCCCACAGGGATATCAAACTTCAATTCGGGATATACGGAGTAAGACATATTCTTTCTGAGATCCCATTTTATACCTGATGCCCTGAGATTTGGTCCGGTAAGTCCAAAATTTATAGCCTCCTCTGCTGAGATAGTGGCGATATTTACGCACCTCTTTACAAGAATTTCATTGTATGTAATAAGTCTATTGAACTCATCAATAAAGCCAGGATAAAACCTATCAAGAAATGAATTGATCTTTTTAATAATCTGATCGTCTATATCATTTGAGACACCACCAATTCGCATATAGTTGTAAGTAAGTCTCGCCCCACACATCATCTCAGTAATATCATTAATTAACTCTCGCTCTCTGATGCCATGCAGGAAAGGAGTAAATGCCCCGATATCCATTGCCATTGAACCGAGGGCAATCAGGTGGCTGGCAATTCTGTTGAGTTCTGATGCAATTACCCTCAGATATTCAGCGCGCCTTGGAACCTGAATCCCCAGAAGCCTTTCAACTCCCATCACAAAGGCGTGGTTTGCAAACATTGATGCCAGATAGTCCACCCTGTCGGTATATGGAATAAAACCTGTATAAGGTGTGATCTCTGCAAGCTTTTCAATACCTCTATGTAAATATCCCACAACAGGGAGCGCCTCTACCATTATCTCCCCGTCCGCCCTCACAACAAATCTTATTACACCATGAGTTGATGGGTGTTGAGGCCCCATATTTAAGAGGATCTCGTTCTCTCCCTTCACTTTATTTAGTCTCTCCTCAAGTGTCATCCCTGCCTCCCTGTCATACCTTTTCTATTTGTGGGAATTTGATGATAGTTATCTTTCTCCACAAAATCTTTTCTCAGTGGATGACCTTCAAAGTCGTCTGGCATCATTATTCTCCTGAGATCCGGATGCTCAAGAAACTCAATTCCCATAAGGTCATAAGCCTCACGTTCATGCCACTCCGCCGCCACAAAGAGATCAGAAATAGTCCTTATTTTTGGTTTTTCACGACTTAGTTTTGTCTTAAGATAAATTATGCTACTCCATCTGTACGAATATAGACAATAAACAAGTTCAAATCTGTCCTTATAATCCACTGATGCTATATAAGAAAGGTACTTGAATTCCATACCGATCTTGTCGCGCAAAACCAGAAATAGATCTCTAATAATCTCTGGTTCAAAGTAGAAAAATTCAAGTTGTCCGGACTTTTCTACCTCTGAGAGCTTTTCACCAAAGAATTTTTTCAATTCTGTATGAACTTCTACAATATTCATCTCTTCAAATCCTCAATTTTCGGAGTATGCTTTGAGACAATCTTTCCCCAGTCCTCCTTCTTCATCTTCTTTTGCAGCATCATCATCCCATCAAGCAGAGCCTCGGGTCTCGGCGGACAACCAGGAATATAAATATCCACAGGGATTATGAGATCCACTCCCTTTAAGACAGAATAACTTCTATCAAACAGTCCTCCGCAATTTGCACAGGAACCCATGGAGATAACATACCTGGGTTCTGACATCTGTTGATATAAGAGCTTTACCCTTTCGGCCATTTTATAAGTAACAGTTCCGCCAACGATCATTACATCTGCCTGCCTCGGTGTAGATCTAAAGACCATTCCGAATCTATCCATGTCCGTCCTGGTTCCTCCAGCCTGCATGAGTTCAATTCCGCAACAGGCAGGTGAAAAGAGCAGATACCACAACGAGTTGGCTCTTGGCAGATTTATAAGTGAACTCAGTTTCGAGAGAAGAATAAACCCATTTGAGTCGCCCTCAAGATATACATCAATATCTTTATTTTTTACTTCCTCACCCAATCCAGATCTCCTTTAATCCAGACATATATTAATGAAACCATCAGGATTGCTGTAAATACAATTAATGCAACCAATATCGGGAGGTATTCATCTTGAAGCATAAAGTATTTAAAAGTTACAAATGATGGAATTGCTGCAGCAATCGCCACATCAAATACTATAAAAATTATGGCAAAAATATAAAATCTCGGATTATAATTAAACCATGCCTTTGAAAAGGGTCTCTCACCACATTCATAAGTCGTTACCTTTTCATCATCCCTGACATCCGGTCTTACAAACCTACCCAGAAAAAGCGCAACAAATACAAATCCAACCGATATGATTACGAATATCAGTATTATAAGAAAGTCATACACAACAAATCTCCTTAAATTATATTACGCCAGGAGAACTCGCCCTTAATTACAAACTATTTTTTTAATAGTCAACTTTAATCTAAAAAATTTATTTTTTTTACTTCAGGATATAAGAAATTTTCTTCTATTTTGGTAGTGTATTTTTGATATTTCGAATAAATACTTAGGTTAACTATCAATAAATATAAAACCATTTTAATCATGTACTCTTTTTTTTAATCATGTACTCTTTTTGTCCATTATATTTTACATTCTCCAACATTAAGTATAATAATTTAACCGTTAAGGTATTTTGAATACATCTCTTATAATTTGACTTTTCATTTTTGTTGTAATAATAGATGAATCCCTTTCTGGGGAAAAACAAGGAGGTATCATCTTGGCAGTACAGGAAAAAAAGTGTAAAATCAAAGGTTGCAAAAGGCCATACAGGGCAAAGGGTTACTGTAATACACATTACAAACAGTGGCGAAGAGGCGAACTACCCAAGAAGAGATTTGAATGGTGTGTTAAGCCAGAGTGTAAAAACAAGGCTATTTACGGAAAGGTCTGTGAAGATCACTACAAGGGAATAAAGAAAAAACCATCAAAAGAGGCAGCCGCTCAACCTGCACAGAGCTAAATTTTATACAATTAAACCTGAAAATTTAATTTAATTTTTTATAATAGAAGTATAATAGAAGGAGAGAATCTATGACAGGAAAAGAGATTATTGATATGACAGAGGAGTATGGTGCACACAATTACCATCCACTTCCTGTGGTACTTACAAAGGGGAAGGGGATCTGGGTATGGGATAGTGAAGGGAAAAAATACATTGATATGTTGAGCTGTTATTCAGCTCTAAATCATGGACATAGACACCCTGCACTTATCAAGGCTGTAAAAGAGCAGATTGGTAAGCTTACATTGACATCAAGGGCATTCTATAATGAACAGTTGGGTCCATTCTGCAAAGAGCTTACATCCCTATGTGGTATGGAGATGGCGCTTCCTATGAATTCTGGTGCTGAGGCTGTTGAGACTGCTATCAAAATTGCCAGAAAATGGGGATATAAGAATAAGGGAATTCCTCACCACAATGCAGAGATTATAGTCTGTGAAAACAACTTTCATGGCAGAACCGTAACAATTGTATCATTCTCAACAGAGCCATTATATAGAGATGAGTTTGGTCCATTTACTCCAGGATTTAGGGTGATTCCATTTGGAGATGCAGGCGCTCTTGAGGTTGCTATTACTCCCAACACCGTTGCATTTCTGGTTGAGCCCATTCAGGGAGAGGCAGGCATAAATGTACCTCCGGACGGATTTTTAAAAAAGGCTTACGATATATGCAAAAAGAATAATGTACTTCTGATGTTTGATGAGATCCAGACAGGACTCGGTAGAACAGGAAAATTATTCGCACATCAGTACGAAGAGGGTGTAAAACCCGATGTCCTCATTTTAGGAAAGGCACTGGGTGGAGGTATGTATCCCGTCTCAGCGGTCGTCTCAAACAAAGATGTTCTCGGCCTTTTTACTCCCGGTGAACACGGTTCCACATTTGGTGGAAATCCACTTGCAGCATATATAGCAAGGGTTGCACTCAAGGTTCTCATTGAGGAAAAACTTACAGAAAATTCTTACGAACTCGGAAATTATTTTATGGAGCAACTTAGGAAAATCAAATCCCACCACATAAAAGAGGTCAGGGGAAAAGGACTTCTGATAGGGCTGGAACTCCACAAAGAGGCTGGTGGTGCATCA
>JBBISZ010000018.1:16529-16903 GCA_037441045.1 Deltaproteobacteria bacterium
TAATGAATGAGGGGTTACTTTGTAAAGAGACTCATGAGAATGTAATAAGATTTGCGCCTCCTCTTACCATAAAGAAGAAGGAAATCAACTTTGCAATTAAGAGGATAAAGAAGGTATTCAAAGAACTAAATTAAATTAAATCAATATTTATTGCAAAAACCATAATTTTCAAATTGTTTATTTTGCAGATATAGAGAGTGTACTCACAAATATACTCATCCCTTGGATGGTGGACACGATCAAAGTGTAGAGATTATAAGAGGCGGCGTGAGATTTTCACCCGATTGAAGTTACCTATCACCATTGCTTTAATACTATTTAATAGTGCCAGGTACTTTATATGCTCTAATTTTGTGCTAATATTTTGATATCAT
>JBBISZ010000019.1:0-16867 GCA_037441045.1 Deltaproteobacteria bacterium
GAAAGCAAAGTCAGGCTCAAGAGCAAGGACAAAGAAAAGATAAAAGGCTCCGCCCCCGATGATGACAGCTGGGGTAAAGAATAATTAGTACATTTCAAAACACTACCAATCTAAACATATAGGTAAAATTTTTTATTGAATTTTTATTTTCTTGGTCTATATAGTTTCACAGACGAGGTATCTAGTGGTCAGATATTACAGGATTGAAAATCAGAAGATCTGTGAATCAGAACCAAATAATTCCAATGTAATATTCTTTATTAGTCCCGAAGATAAAGAGAAGAAGATGCTTATAGAACAATACGAGATTGATGAACATACACTTTACTCTTCCCTTGATCCAGATGAACTTTCAAGAATAGAATTTGAATCCGATCATATAGCTGTTATTTTCAAGAGGCCAAGGAATATCTCAAAAGACAAGAGATTGCTCTTCAAGGTGGATTCTGCAGGAATCTTCCTTTTCAAAGAGAAAATAATAATCGTAGTAAACGAAGATATACCTATCTTTTCCCCAAAACTATTCAGCAGGGTTATATCACTAAATGATATATTGCTAAAATTATTATATGCTTCAGTATTTCACTTCCTTGAACATATAAAGGTTATGAATATGATAACCGATGAACTTGAGAAAAAGATATCCGGTTCTATGGAGAATAAATATATACAGAATTTTTTTAATATTGAAAAGTCCCTTGTCTATTATGTGAACTCTATAAATTCAAATAGTGTCCTTATTGAAAGAATTAAGAACTCTGCTCAGAAGATAGGTTTTTCTCAGGAAGAAATTGAATTTCTGGATGATCTAATTATTGAAAACAATCAATGTCTCAGACAGGCAGAGATGTATTCAAATATCCTTGCCTCTCTGATGGATGCCCGCGTCTCAATAGTCAGTAACAATCTCAATATGTTGATGAAGACACTCAATATAATTACCATAGCCATCATGGTTCCTACATTTGTTGTTAGTGCCTTCTCAATGAATGTGCGTATTCCCCTCTCCGAATCTCACAATGCATTCTGGGTTATTATGGGTCTTGCTCTGCTTTCTGTAATAGGCTTCTTTCTTTTCTGGAGATATAAGAAGTGGTAATCTTTTATTAGACCCTACCTGTTGAAATTAGACTGAAAATGCTTAATATAAGGTGTATCAATGGGGTTACATTTTTGAGGGGGACATGAGGAATATAATAAAAAATAAAAGGACAATATTTAAATTTCACTTGCTAAATAGACATATATTTAAGCAATATTGAGCACGATAATCTATTGATATATAGAGATGAGAGGAATGTGAATAGATAAATATTATTAGACTTTTCATATCTAATCAGAGATAGAATAACTAAATTTAAGATGATATAGAATCGAAGAGCAATTTGAAAAGATAAACAGAAAAGATTGACAACAACATAATTTTGCAGATATGAATAATTCTAATCCAGTGCATTGTTACAAAAGGACAAATTTTACTATTTTAGATTGTTCTGGACAGCAGTGATACAAATTAATCTTTTAATTTGTCAAAATACTTTTTGCTCTCCGACGCCACCAGACCACTCAAGAGCAACAAAGATACCAGATTTGGAATTGCCATAAGTCCGTTTGCTATATCTGCAAATGTCCATACAACTGGCAGTGATAAGACTGACCCAATAAATACGAATAAGACCCATAGTAGTCTGTAATATGTCTTTATTCTGCTGCCAAATAAATATTCTGCTGCCTTCTCCCCATAGTAGGACCAGCCAATAATTGTTGAAAATACAAATGTAAGCAACCCCACATTCAGGACAATTGGACCCACAATTCTAATATGCTCAAATGCAAATTTTGTTATCTCGGCTCCTGATCTGGATGACATCCAATCACCTGAACTTACAACTGTCATTCCTGTCAGGAGACAGATTATCACAGTATCCCAGAATGTCCCTGTGGAGGATACAAGCGCCTGTCTGACAGGTTCGTCTGTTCTGGCAGCGGCAGCAACTATCGGTGCGCTCCCCAGACCTGATTCATTGGAGAAGAGCCCCCTTGCAACTCCGTATCTTATTGTATCCTTGAGTACATATCCCGCAAAACCTCCTGTTGCAGCCATAGGAGAGAATGCTCCCTTAATTATAAGTAATAAAGTATCAGGTACACTCTTATAATTTATAATCAGAATCACCAGACAACCAATTATATAAAACACCGCCATAAAAGGGATGAGCCCTTCACATATCCTTGCAATACTCCTCACTCCACCTATAATAACTATCAGTGTAAGAATAGAGAGTATTATCCCTGTAAAATATCGAGATATTTCAAAATTACTCTCAATCATTGTAGCAATTGAGTTTGCCTGAACCATATTTCCTATTCCAAATGCTGCAATTGCAGTAAATAAGGCAAATAATACTCCAAGCCACTTTAAGTTGAGCCCTTTTTCAAGAACATACATTGGTCCGCCGGCATAACTACCATCTTCCTGCTGAACTCTGTATCTAACTGACAATAATGCCTCAGCATATTTTGTTGAGATCCCGAATATGCCAGTAAGCCACATCCAGAATACAGCGCCAGGACCACCCAGAGCAATCGCCGTTGATACACCCACAATATTTCCAGTACCAATTGTGGCAGCAAGTGCCGTAGTTAGAGCGCCAAAATGAGATATGTCACCTCTCTCTGTTTTTTCGGAGGAAAATGAGAGTTTGATCGCATATCCAATATATTTTTGAATAAATCCCAGTCTCAGAGTAAGAAAAATATGCGTCCCAAATAATAGTACAATCAGGGGCCAGCCCCAGACATAAGATGATATAGTATCCAGAATCTTTTCAATACCTGTCATAAAAAACCTCTCAACATAATTGAAGTACAGGACACATCTACTGGATTTTTTTCTTATATGCAAATTGAAAAAAGAGTTTTTCCGAAACAATTACTGACAGGACCGCGATCAGAAGCCCTCCCAGAATGTCCAGAGGAAAATGTACTCCAAAGTAGATCCTTCCATAATAAATCAAAAGGCAATACAGAACAATAAAAGGTCTAAAATACCACTTTATCTTATCAAAAAAAAAGGTTGTAATCACAGATGCTACTGCTGCATCACCAGAAGGGAATGAATATCTATAAAGTGGTCTCATAAGTATTACATTGTCTAAAAAGGCAGCGGGTCTTGGTACTGCAATTATTATTTTGATCAGTGTTACAAATATTCCTGTAATCAAAGATGCAAGAAGAAATCTATAGAAGAGGGCTCTGTTTATAAACCACAAAACAACAAGGATAACCAGAATAGCATAAGTCTGACCGAGATAGTGAAAATAATCTATAAATCTGTCCAGAAATTCAGTATGGTGCCCATTTATCAGTCTGAAAAGTAAGACATTTACATCAAAGTTTTCAATGTTCATTTATTATATCAATCTGGTTAGGAAATTTTTTATAAATAAGATCATATTGTCAAACCCGGTAAAATATGTAAATGCATATCCAATTACTATATAAATTGAAAACGAGAATGTGCGCTGTCTCTCAATATAGTCAACATTTCTTTCCTCAAGATACTTTCTTATCTTCTCTACCTGATCAGATGTAAGTCCATCCACAAAGAACTCACCCAGCTCTTCAGAAATCTCACCCTTATCAAGTTCATATCTATGAATAAACTCCTTTGAAAGCAGATCCCCCTTTCTAAGTTTGCTGATACTTATTACTTCCAGATCAAGATACTTCAAAACCGATTCATAAAAAATTCTTATCAATATTACAACAATAGCAAGGACACCTGCCGAAAATATCTGATAAATCATTTTCTCCTTTGTATTAAAATATAGCATAACAATATTAATTACAAACAGCGCTGCACCAGGAATATACATCTTCTTCTCAGTAAACACCTTTGTGAGAGTAGACATAACAAAAAACAGCAACAACATTGAAATCAGATTAAACTTGCCCTGAGGTATATGAGAGAAGAAATTGAGATAAATCACCCTTGAAATAATCATCATCAAAATAGCAACACCTATACTCTGAAAAAGAGTTTTTATATGATTTTTTAAATCAAGATTATTAAACCTCAATCGCTTAACCGAATCCAATATCAGTGAAAAAAACAATACCGGGATTACAGGTAGAAAAATATTTATCAGGAAGATAAAAGTCTCATTAAAAATACTAATAGGGCTTATCCCCTCAATCTGAAATGGCAATGAAAGTAGCCAGAAGAGTTTGGCATCTCCTGCAGACCAGCCCTTAAAATACCACATCCCAATACCTATCAGTCCCGAAACAATAAATCTAATAGTCAGAACTTTAAGTGGCAAAATACTGCCTGTTTGAAAAGACATTAAAACATAAAGAATGATAATCAATACTGCCGCAGAATAGACTACCTCATTCCTGATTTTTTTATATAAAAAATCCTCAAATAGAACAAAAAGGGAGACAAGGAGCCCCAGGGGTCCAAGAATATTCTGAATCAGTCCGATCTCAATACCCTCCTTATCACCGGTGCAGGATCCAGAAATAGCGGATAAAGTTCTTTTGAACTATAATATGTATCCATTTCATACAGTCCGGCACAGATTGAATTGTATGTGCAAATACTGCAGACATCCGTCTTACTATGGTAGAAACTTTCCTGTACAATCTTTCCCTTATCATCCAGAAAATTTACTATTCTTCCTTCCCCTTTAATAATTTTTCTGGTCTCCGTTGAGAATTCGGCAAATTCAGCCATATAACATAATGGAACTCTCTCCACCCTGAAAGAATATCCACTCTTTGACAGATATTTCAGGGCATTATGCAGACTCAATTCAAAATCCACAAGCCTCGCCACTGTATCAGGATTTTCAGCAACACGATTCATTGTGGGATCAATATTATTGAAGATAAAATGTCTTATAAAAGGAAATTTACCTGTAAGAGTCTCAACTATCTCATCCAGATGGTCTGAGTTGTATTTGTTAATAACAATATTAATCATTGTCTCAATGTTTAACCTGCCAGCATTCTCTATTGATTTTAACAGGTTTTTTAGAGAATCCTTTTTCCCTGTTAGAAATGCCTGTAATTTTTGATTGGTCGTATGAACAGAAAAATGAATCGTTCTGAGCCCTGAATCATAAATCCTCTTAAATAGTTTGAAGTCGGAAAGAAGCTGTCCGTTTGTAATTATCCTGACACCAATCTTCTTTCTTACTGCATATTCAATAATATCAGACAATTCGTTGAGTAATGTAGGTTCACCACCTGTAAGAATGATTCCTCTGTACCTGAGTCTTACAAATTCATCTATCTGCCTCTTAGCTTGCTGAATGGTAATATCCTTATCAATTTCTGGATTTGAACAGAACCTGCACTTCTGGTTACATCTTCTGGTAACCTGAATATACCCAATATTAGCCATATCTACTTAATAGTAGCTACTCCAACGGATGGCGTAAAACCATCATCCGAACCATTTAAATCGCAGTAAATCCATGGACCATTCTTATACTTAGCTCTGAACCAATAATAATAAGTACCAGGTTGGGAAATATTCAACACGCCATAATACTCATCATTGCTTCCTTCATCCTTATTATAAACGGTCGCAACAACTGTTCCTACCTCAGGACTAACAGGTTGGTTATCACTATAAAGAAGTTCAACTACAATATCCGTTCCCTGTCCAGCTCCGTCAGTCACACCCGAG
This sequence comes from Deltaproteobacteria bacterium, assembly GCA_037441045.1. Taxonomy (GTDB): domain Bacteria; phylum Myxococcota; class SpSt-1050; order SpSt-1050; family SpSt-1050; genus SpSt-1050. The sequence goes on from JBBISZ010000019.1 coordinate 5,702, forward strand.
AGATATACCTGTGAATAGACATTATATGGTGTATTGACACTACCGGTATAATCAGATGGCCATTGAATGTTACACCACTCTACAACATTACCAACTGCCAATCTACCAAGTTTATCAATAGACACTCCGTTGTCACTGCCGTCTGAATCAGCATATAACCAGTTTGTTTTATCAAATGAATATCTGTATGTATAAGAATAATGTCCCTCATCAGATAACTTTAAAGAAGCCTTGTATTCATCATTATTTCCACTATCGCCGTTATATTCAGCATCTATCCATATCCATCCAATAGATGAAGGCACGCTACCCCTTGCTCCGTAACCTAACTGTGCATAAATTCCGCCCCCCTGACCATATTTATCTGTAATTGTCGGATGATAGACCTGTCCATATATCAATTCTGTCTCAGTATTTGCATCTACCTTGATTGAATATGGCCATTGCAGATTTCCCCACTGAGGCAATTCTGCAGGTGCTTCAAACTCAAATGCCTGAGGCAGAGTTGCCGAAAGTCCATCAGGATTTACAACCTTTACATCGACTCTGCCAGCCGGATGTGAAGGTGTCTTACACACAATCACTGCTGAATTCTGTACCATTATATGACCAGCCTGAGAAGAGCCAAAATATACAAGCGCACCCTGTAAAAAGTTTGAGCCATTAATTTCAACAGGGTCTCCGCCATAAGAAGAGCCCTTTGTCGGATTAATTGAGGTTATAACTGGTGGATTTGCATCATCAACAACTGTCATCCTGCCAGTCTGGTCCATAGAAAATCCATTAGCCGAACCGTCCTTATCACAATATACCCATGTCTGTCCGTCGTCCATTGTATATCTGAATGCATATGCAAAAACACCCGAACTTGCTGGTTTAAGATTTGCCAGATATTCATCATTGTTTCCTGAATCAACATTATAAGTGGTGTCAACCCATGCCCATTTAGCGGGGTCAATCGTTGGATCATCAGATATACCACCAAATCCAAGCTGCCCTTTTATGCCACTCCCCTGCCCTGCCGCTTCTGTAACGCCCTCCTCAAATACCTGTGAATATATAGCATCAGATTCACTATTAATAATCACAGTAATCTCATATGGCCATTGCAAATTGCACCAGTCTACCATGGGATGTTCCTCAAAATATGTAAAACCTCCACTCAATGTGTCCTGTTGTCCATCAGGATTTTTAACAGTTACATCTACAACACCCTTTTTATGTGGCTTTGTCTTACAGGTAAGCTTTGATGCACTCACAAATATTACATTATCGCACTCCTCCCCAATATAAACTTTTGCACCGGAGGCAAAATCTGAGCCGTTTATAGTCACCTCAGTACCACCTTCCACAACGCCCTTATCGGGGCTTATAGACAATATTTTGGGGGCAGGTGTCTCCTCATAAGTAAAACCGTTCTTGAAAGTAGCACTCTTTCCATCTGGATTTTTTACTACAACATCCACAGTCCCCTTACTACCCTGAGGACTCTTTACACCCAGTTCAGACGAACTCAAAAACTGGACCACACTTGACTTATTCTGTCCAAAATAGACTTCTGCACCTTCCTTAAAATTCTTCCCTCTTATTGAGACATTTGTACCCCCACTTACAGGACCTCTATCAGGCTCTACAAATGTTATAATTGGTGCAGCGGTCTCACCCTTACCTCTTCCGACAATTATTGTAGTATTTTTGGATTTTCCCCTTGATTCGAGTTCAAGAGATATCTCCTCTTCAAGAAACTCCTCTCTATTATTGTAATTGGTAAATGCCTTTACTCCATCCATTACAGCATCACCATTTACTTTGTATTCCACGCCATCTTCGGAATTAAATACAAATACAAACTGCACATGTTGATCCAGATAGAGAAGACCATCATGAGTTCCCAGATGTTTTGAATGCAAATATGTATAAATTCCATCCCCGGCCTTCTCATCTCCATTCTGTCCATCATCCAGAATCTGCACTGGTGTCCACGAGTTCATAGAACCCTTGATAAAGACATTTTCTATCTTCGTGCCTCCCTTGAAATCTGAATGAATATTGTTCATATCTATCATTATCTTTGCATCTATATCGCCAAATTTATGAAATTTGATACCCTGAGCATCTATTTTTGCTGTAGATCCCTTTGCGATTGTAAACTGTCCATTTGGTCCTTCCCAGATCCAGTAATTCCATTCATTGATCAATCCATATTCAAACAAGATATCATTCTCAGAATCGGGTTTTATATAGATCTCAGTTGAAAATATATGATCGCCAGCAACAGCCCCTTCCATCTCATGTCCACCTGCAGAGATAGGACCATCATCATAAAGTGGAGGGAATGGACCATCAGTAGGCAACCACGAAGAGGCATAAACAGCAATATTTGTCTTCTCATCCCAGACAAACGCGCCATTCCACTTCATCTCAGCAACCTGGTATGTCTTATTTTCCGAAACATCACCATAGAACGTAACTACCGCATACCCATCTGGCTTTACCCATCTGGCTCCGCCAGTATCCGTTGTGGCATCTCCTCCAGCATCAGTATAGACATCTATAGTTAAAGCGTCTTTACCTGCGTCACCCTGCTCAGAGTTATCTCCGCCTGAGCATGCATAGATTAAAAGCATCATAATAACTGTTGCAGCAGATAACAATCTTTTCATTTGCTAATACCTCCTGAACAAACAGTACAATAATATTAGCATAATTTTTCTCAGTCAAATAGTTTTAATTTAATGTTATTCTAGCATCATAAGAACAATTGAACAAAATTAAAGCAATTTAAAACAGATAGAATCTACTTATATGTCCAACCAGTAGATTTAATCATCTATTAATGTCATAAGTTTTACCAACTTTAAATTAACAAAAAATATGTACTTTTAAGAGTACTACTATTATTGCAAAAACTACTTTATTAAAATTATTGCAAATATTATATTTTTATACTAATCAAAACATCCGACTTTTTTTGCCTTTTTAATGGAGGTCTTATGCCAGTAGTAGAAGTAAATCCTAAAAATGCCCTTTTAAAACCAGGTGAATCTGTATTATTCAGCGTCAAATTTTATGACCATGGAGGCAATCATATCGGTCCAGAAAAACCTCAGGAGATAAGACCTGTTATCAAAATTGGAGATGGACATCTGGGCTCACCAGTAATATCAAACAATATTGCAATTTTCTCATATACACCCATTTCAGAAAAATCTATTCTTGAAATAACAGGGAATGGCGTAGTTGACCCTCCACTTATAGAGGTAAAACTCGAAAAGAACCTTAAAGTTATGCCCAATTCTGTTTTTGAAGGCTCAACAAATACCTTCTTAAACACAGCAATAACCGAGGTTGAATACACAAAAGAAGATTTTGAAAATCCTGTAAGCAAAAAAATACTTGATAGTCCATGGTATTACAAGGCTGATTTAAATGAAAAGATGATTAGAAATGAAGAAGAAATAAGCAAAATTGTATTCTCAGATACAGATTGGAAAAATTGCAAGGTCCCTATCAACTATTCACTTGACGACCCCGAGTTAAAAGACTTCTACGGTTGGGTATTTTTCAGAAAAAAGATAAAGATAGACCCTGATTTTTTACATAAACACGAGAGATTTATATTGAGGTTTCATGGGGTTGACTATTTTACAAGGGTCTGGTTCAACGAAAAGTTTCTTGGAAGCCATGAGGGATACTTCAATCCTTTTGAATTTGACATAACATCTCTGATAAGAGAAGGCGACAATGTTGTTCTTATTATCGTCAAGAATCCATACGATAGAGGCATTGAAACAGCTTCCATGGAAAATGCTACAAATCTGGCAGAAAAGGTCTGGATAAAGGGTATTCTCAATTATCACGACACTCGCCCGGGTTCAATAATGCTGGATGATAAATCTGCTCAGACAATAGGAACAGGTGGAATAGTAGATAAGATAGAGATCATTGGCAAGCAAAACATAAGAATTGAGAATATAAGAATTGACACAATTAATGTTAGCGAGAATAAAGCAACTTTAAGACTGACAATAGATGTTGGTTTCAATTATAGCAGAGCAAAAGACCTCCTCCTGACAACTGAGATTGCATTAAAAAACAGAGAAGAAGAAGATAAGATTCACAACATCAATTTCAGACATAGAATTACTCTTGAGAAAGGATTTTCAAGGTTTGTTATTGAAAGGGAGATAGAGAATCCCCATCTGTGGTTCCCATATTCACACCCTGAACTTGGAAACCCCTCTTTATACAATTTAAAAATCTCCCTTGCAGATACAACAATAGAAGAGAGAGAAGTTGAGGTTATAAAACCTCCAAAGTCAAAACGTTCAAAAAAGGTAGAAAAGGAGAAGGTAATAATCAAGAGCCGTAAATACTATGATCTATATGAGACACAATTTGGTTTTAGAGAGATAAAACTCATAAAAGACAACGATAAAGCAGAGTTTTATATAAATAATAAAAAGATATTTGTAAAAGGTACAAACATAATTCCATCCATATATTTTTCAACTCTGAATGAATATTCAATTGAGAGGGATATCAGTCTATTAAAAAAGGCAAACCTTGATGCAGTAATTGTGCTGGATCATCTGCTGCCGGATCTTTTTTATCAGAAGATGGATGAGGCAGGGATAATGGTTTTTCAGGAGTTTACGCTTGTTTGGGAATACAACATTGCTAATTTCAAAAGGGAGTGTGGAGACAAAGAACTGACCTCCAATATTGATGTTATTAAAAGGATGCTAACAGAGGCTCTAATCAAATATCAGAATCATCCATGCATAGTATGGTGGTCCATGCATGATGAGCCGTTCTTCACATTTGGTAAATTTGACGCTGGAGAGACAACTATTCCAGACAGGATATTTGATGAGAATGAAAAACCCCCATTTATGATTGACAGAAGTGGAAACAGGATACTCGATGAAGAGATAAAAAAGGTAGTGGAATCATATAGTCCCTCCATTCCATATCATATAAGCGGCAATGAATATACAAATTCAACCAACTACTACGGCTGGTACAATGGAACAATAATGGATATTTTCGAGAAGAATATAGAGCCCATGCCGATTGAGTTTGGGGCTCAGGCAGCCCAATTTTCATCAGAGAAGAACATCTTTAAAAAATATGAAGAATTATTCTGGCCTCCAAAAGATGAGGAGGCTTATAAAAAACTCACATTCCACTGCTGTCAACTCCCACTTATGTCAGCCAGAATTGGAAAGACATCAAGATATGAAAATTTTCTCCACTGGATATTTGCTTCTCAACTCTACCAATCCTTTGTACTGAAAACACATTTTGAATATTATAGAATACACAAATACGACCCAACTGGTGTAATGTTCTACTTTATGTTCAATAATTACTGGGAAGGAATAACATGGGCAACCCTTTCAGACAATAGAGAACCGACGATAGCATTTCAACAGTTATGCGAATACAATAAAAATGTCCAGCCTATAGCGATCGTAAAAAATGGGATATTTGATAGTCCCTCATCTGTGATACCATTATATGTCGTCAATGATGAACATAAAGAATACAATGGATTGAGGCTTGTATGTGAACTAAAGAAGACCCGCGGAGTATTTACACTTAGATCTGACCCTGAGGGATTTGAGGAAGGTGTACATACCCAATTTATGCAGTATGAACACAAAGATCTTGTGCTTGCATTGCACTCACTTGATGAAGGCACCGAGATAATCAGTAGCCAGAAATTTGATCTCTCTCTTGAGCCTGACTCTGTAAAACAGGTCTCTGAAATTCAACTAAAGGATATAAACATTGAAAAGCCTGCCAGCCTGATACTATCTCTTACTCTTTATAACGGGGGCGAGATTATCTCAAAAAATCAATATCCTATCATTGTTGCGAATGAAGAGTTTGTAAAATCAATTCCATACGGATTGTCACCAAGACCTGAATTCAAGATCGAAATAAGTGTAAAGCATACAAAACCTACGAATGTACCAGTTAAGTTCTCTCTTGAGAGAATGTACAGTCTCAAACCCGGTTTTGGAGCAATAATCTTTGGAGAGGAAAAGAAGATATTAAAGGAACTTGAACCCGGGCTATACAGACTTAGATATACGCATCTCAATACAGAAAGGCAGAAAGAGTTTATCCCTCTATCAGATATGAAGATTGAACTCTTAATATAATTGAATTTTTTATTGACAGGTTAGACCCGAAGAAACATTAAGCAATTTAAGACTTAAATTCATCAAAGTACCTGCAACATAAGACGATGAATATTTAATCTTTTTTGTAGTATATTCACTTAAATCACCATGATCTATATATTTCCCAAAGACATCAACTATCACATCAGATAAATTTTATTATCAGATCCTGTATCTTCATACAGAATATCCATTCCCGCATCAGCAGAAATATCCCTTTGACACAGATAAATTCTCATTACAAACAAGCCCACCAAGACAGGCGTCATCTCTCATTCTCTTTACCTACCTCAGGTCTTGATGCACAGGAGATTGAAAAACTTAGCATTAGCATAAATAACATCATATTTTTACAAGTTTTTCTATAATTGACACTTTTTTTTATACTTTTTTATTTTCAGTCAAATCCTTAGTTTATACACAAACTCCCTTTTAACCAAATAAATAGGATAGAAACAAAAGCCATTAAATCCCAAAAAATCCTATGTCACATTCAATTCAAACACTGATGAATAAATAGAAAAAAATATCCAGTATTAATCTCAAATCTACTTAAATCTACTTACAACCTGTAGCCGGCATCTCAGTCTCATCAAGTAATTTTATTGGGTATGGTAAAATTGATCCGTCCGGAATCCTGTCTATATACTTCTTTCTAAATTCAGGTGTCTGCATCCTGCACATCTGATGTCTCTTCCTGTATGCAGGGTGATTGGTCATTCGCTCCCAGACTCTCTTCGTCCCCTCTAAAACTGCATTTCCAAATGATATGGGTGTAAAATCGCAGGGGGTCATCTCCCCATATGCAGTCATATAATACTGATTATATGCGGCAAAACATCCCATAGAAATCGGAGAGTTAACATACGCCTGTGCAGTAAGCGTTGGGTATTCGGGCTTCTTAAAATAGGAGAGAGTATCTCTCATAATACCTTCCTTATCTTCCGCTGTAAGAAGAATATCTGTCTTTCGCATAAATGCACCTGTAGGTACTGCATCAAAAAGGACAATCTCACATATACCGACATTTTTTCCAAGTTCCATTAGATCTCTCAATTCACCCTTTTGATATCGTTCGTGAGTAATATAGGAAGAAAATCCGACCAGGATATCAAGTTTCTTGCAGGTCTCAACTGACTTCATCACTTTCTTGTACAGACCCGGTCTCTTCCTCAGATAATCGTGCTCCTCTTCGTATGGAGAATCCAGACTGATAAATATTGCATAGATACCTGCATCCTTTAATCTTTTCAGGTTTTCTTCTGTATGAAGTTCACCATTTGAAAACATTATTACAGTAGCCTTATCCTTATCAACAAATTCAACAAGTTCAAAGATATCCTTCCTTACAAGCGGTTCTCCTCCAGTATAAATAATGTTTGTGCAGCCCATTTCAACGGTATCGTAAATTATCTTCTTCCATTCCTCTGTAGTGAGCCACTGTTTATCAGGATTTTTTGAGAGTTGTGCCGAACAATGGTAACAATCCAGCTGGCATGCATAAGTGAGTCCAAGTATGGCAGCCGCAGGAATTATTTCCTTTAGATAAACCCTTCTTAACCTGTAGACCAGCTCTCTCTTCCCTGCTCTGGATGGCAGTGGTGGTGCAAAGAATGATACAGAACGTGCACCTCTAAAATAGCCTGCTACCTTAAAAGAATTAAACCTTTCTGTGGTCTTTACGACATAAGCAAATGCCTCCTCTGGCATCTCTCCCGTCTTTCTGGCTACAAGCCTCCCATCAACAAACTCTATCTCAAAGTTTTCCAGCACTGACGGGTCTTTAATTTCACATCTTTTATCCATAAAATCCTCCTTCTTATTTTTTTCTAAAAAGCAAAATTATCTTTTTAAGTTCATCATAAACATTCTTTAGATTTACTGAATTTCTTCTGATTCTCCACTGCAACATAGTTCCTTCCATAATCCCCAGAAGAATCACCGAAATAGCCTCACTATTACCTTCGACAAAATATCCCTCTTTTATTCCCTGAATCATAATATTATTGAGCATCTTTCTTATCTCATCCTGCAATTCAAATATAATCTTATTCACTTTTTTATCTCTCACACTCTGTCCCCAATACTCAATCCATACAGCCATCAGTGAATGCAGGTCATCCTCATCTCTCAAAAGATGATAATCCACAAATCCATACAACTTTTCTACAGGTGTATTAAATCTCTTAAGATATTTATTCAGTCCACTTACATAATTCTGAGAAAGATTTTTCATCAACTCCGACAGCATCTCCTGCTTGTTTTCAAAATAATAGTGAATTACGCCTCTTGCGACTTTACTATTTTTTGAGATATCAGTGATAGAGGTCTTCAAAAAACCCTTTTTTACAATACTATTGTAAAGACCATTTAAGATCTGCTCTCTTCTCAGGGGTGCTATCAGCTTTCTACTCATTTAAGTTGGACATCCATCCAAGTTATTATTATCTATATTTCCAACTCCAATGTCAAGGAAAATTCAACTACCGAATATATATTTTCTGTTATTTAACTTATTTTAATGAAAAAACTCCTTTTGGTCACCCCTATCCAGAATGATCTTAAGTCATAAAATTTGTCCTTATAAAACAATGCAATAGGTGTGACTATTTTGCAGTTTCAAAATCAGGTTATCTTATCTTATCGTGTGTATCACTCAAAGTACCGTCCAATTTATATTCCCCTTAAACCAAGTTGATTATGTTTCTGGTTCAATAAGCAAAATCTTACAAAACTTTTTTATTTAGATTATGCCACTCAATAGAGATTATTAACCAAATATAACATGTATGAAACTTCAGATTTAATGAATTTTATTAAATTAATCTTACGCAAATATGTTTTTTGCCTGTATTTAAAATCCTGTTTTTAAAAGATGTAAACTATTAAAGATCTGTTTTATTTATATAAAACAGAGATCAGCCTTACTTATGGGTGTTTTTTAGAAAATCTTCTATCCTCTTCTCATCTGCAGGAGATATTTTTACAAATTCTATACCCATTCCTGGCTCGTGGTATTTATCATCCACCTTCTCTTTATCATTTACCCATTTTACCCTTCCTACTGCCAGTATTACTCTGTTGTCCCCCGGGAGTTGAAAACTTATTGTAAGTTCCTGTCCCGATTCAAAAAGATAGTCTGATACAATAAAAGCACCTCCCTTACTGATATTCTTTGTGAAAAAATAAATTATTCCACCACCACTTGCAACCCCTGCCTTTATTTCAACCTTGATAGCACCCCTGAGATGTCTTCTCTTTTCAATCGTGCTCTTTTTCATCTTATTGCCCTCCGTTAAAACCAAGTTCTATCCTTTCGTTATTTCTAAAAATAACTATTTTATTGCTTTTTGTTTTGCATTCCCCTGTAATTATTGAATTTCTAACACTATACATACCATTAACAACCCTTCCACAAAAAGAGATTATCATGTCACCCTGCATCAGGCTCAAATTTTCAAACACCGGCTCATCTGTTTCAATAAAGACAATACCACAGGAAAAATTCTTTATATTTCTTAAAAGTGCTGGTTTGAGTTCGGGATAATATGTCTCGTAGAACATATCTACTTCAATCTCTTTGTTGATATCAAAATTCTTAATTTTGCAGTCCGCAACAATATCTGCAGATTTATAAATCTCACTATTATAATTTGGGTAGATTTTCGTATACCCTTTGGAGGAACAATTTGTATATGAATTTAAATCCATAATAAGTCTTTTTAAGAACTCCCTATAATATCTAAAGAGTGGCTCAAGGAGGTCTGCCTTTTCTACATCCGGTTCAAAAGAATACCTATGTTCAAATACGGGTATTTCATCATTGTAAAAAAATCCATTTATTATAAACCTATATCTAAGAGCGGCAAAGGAATCTCCTTTTTTAATGTCTTTCTTACTCTGAAGCAGACTTTCTACAGTATTACTCTCCTCTATTAATGTGGTTTTTATAAAAAGCACAGATGAGGGACTTATATTTGCATCCTTTATCAATTCTTTCAGATTGGAACATACAAAAATCTCTTTGAATAAGCAACCTTCACTCATGTTATAATCACCGACATTCAGCACCAGATATTTTCCATTTTCTGAGGCTGTCTCAACTGATGTCTGATAGAATCTGTACTTCTGAATATTTTTGAAATTGAAATTAGTATTTAAAGGCAGAAAAACAATTGCTCTGACATTCGACAACTTTTTTCCTGGATAACTATATATTAATCTACTCCTGTAACAGGATAAGAGGAGAATCAAAATTGCTGAAACAGTTAATATCTTTCCTGACAAATCCTAAAAGCCTCCTGCCATAGCAAAAAAAGCCTTTATTTTATCGTTTGTCTCTCTGAGCCTTTGACTCAGCGTCTTTAAAAGTGCCCACATCACAAAGTAGGCAAGATCTCTATCGCTCTGCAGCATATCCACAAAATCGTCTCTATATATTTCAAATAATCTACAATCTGTATGTGCAATCGCTGTCGCAGACCTTGGAAATGCATCTATCAGACTCATCTCACCAAAATATGAACCCTCATTCAATATACTGAGAGCCTCCTCTCCTATACCTGAGATAAATTTGGATATCCTTACCTGACCCTTATCCAGAAGATACATCCTATCCCCAATAGAACCTTCATTAAATATAATATCCTGTGCATTAAAGTCTGCCAATCTTACTACATTTGTAACCGGGACAAGTATCTCAGATGGGATCTGAGAAAATATTCCGAACCTCTTTAATTCCTCTGGTGTTACAGGCATAATACCTCCGAAGAATAGTTTTTTCGGCGCTACAATATAATTCAATTGAATTTGAAAATCAAATAAAAGTTGTGAAAGCAGGAATTTCCCACAAATCCACAGATTATGTCATCGGTAGATGTGAATAAACATGGGGAATTTTTCATATCAGAATAAATTTCATTAAAATAGTAAAAATAATTATTCAATTTCGGATTAGATTACAAATTCTGCA
>JBBISZ010000020.1:0-16418 GCA_037441045.1 Deltaproteobacteria bacterium
GATACTGAATTATCACCACTGGCTTCAACTCCAATACCGAGTGCAATACTGCTTTTACCAATATATATATCATCCCATTCTGTTGATCTGGCATATCCAGCCCTGAGAGCCATTTTACCTGGAATCCACATAAATCTTGCACCTTCACCTTTGGCTGGTGTTATGCCTTCCGGGCCATTAAAAAGGATAGAGCCATTGCTTGTTGTAAGGGCAATTGGGCTGGATATCATTGTATTAATATTAATATCTAATTCGCCTGTCATTGTATCGCCGGCTTTCTTTACATAGATTGTATCGTGATTATGATCTGATCTTGCAACAGTATTTGCAGTTCCATTTCCTGCAAAACTTACTGAAAATAGATTTCCAACGAGAGAGAGACCATCTCCAGCCGTATATGTAGTATTATTGTCATCCGCACAAGTCCATCCAGTTGCATCCTGCCATTTCATTATCTGCCCGTTTGAACAACCAGATTTATTTAATTTTGAAATTGTAATTGAACTATCCTGTAACATTGAGTTTGAAATACTATTTGCCTGATTCTCGTTTACAAATCTGTTGTCATATGCAGTTCCATCCAGGTAAGTGGTATAGAGTGAGAATTCATTATTGTTCAGAACAAGCCCAGCCCCAGCTGTATATGTAGTTATACCACAGGGTTCACAATTTACACTGCCATCTGCATTAACTGATACCATACACATGTTTGCATTACAGCTACCACTCACCCTTTCCTGTTTGTTATTAAACTTAACATAGTCCTCTTTACTCAAGTATCCGTCTGTATTTTCATCGGCTTTGTTCATTACCATCTCTCCTGTCCATCTACCCTGTTCATCTATCACCATCTTTCCTCCAACACTCACAGTTTTAGGATGGATATCTCCTATAACATCGTGAGCCTTATTTGCATAAAATGCATAAGGCACTGAACCTATCTTCTGCCTCGGTTTACCCACATATGAACCAATTGAAATCTCAAGATAGAGATCCTTATCTGTCTCAAAAATAGTTTGAATATCAGGATTATCAATTTCAAGATAGTAATAGCCATTGTCAATAGTAACATCAAGTACCTGTTCAAATAATTTATTCCCGCCATCAGGTGAATCATATATCGCAACTATAAAAGTCTGCACTCCCACTAAAGGTTGTCCATTTGAATCCTCCACATAACCCTGATGAGCCAGATGTCCTGGAACTGCAAATAAATTAAATGCAAACATAATAAAAGCAATCAAATAAACCTTTTTCATCTTAAATCCTCCTTTTACTTTTTGTTTTTATTAAATTTTGACCTGTATATTTTTTTGCCATTTACATCTACTTTTGGAGAAGCACTCCATCCTGTTACTGAGTTTATTTTTTGACCCTGTTCTGTTGTACTTGTGCCTCCAGCCTCGTCATAAACTGACGGAAGTCTTATTTTTATTCCAACATCTTGTGAGACATCAGTTCCTCCATCTTCTATATAAATATCTTCAATTATATCCTTAGATTCTGCGTCCTCACCTGATACATCTGGTATTTCTGCATCTTCAATTATATCTTCTACTATATCAGGTATTATATCTCCCACAGCATCAATTATATCTTCGCTTTCAACAATATCAGACTGTGCATCTTTTGATGCATCCAATCCAGTATCTTTACTTGCATCTCTTCCTGCATCTATAAATGGTTTTGTCCCTTTGTGACAGGTCTTATCCTCTCCACAATAATATCCCGAAGAGCAATCCTTATCACTATCGCAGATTCCTCCTGAGGATGTGTCAGAAGAGCAGAAGATATACAGACTACATAAAAGGATACTTACAAGACTTATTAACACCCTATACTTAAAAGTCATCTTTTCCTCCTTGCACTACTTGTTATAATAATTTTCTACTAGATATTTACAAATGTCAACAAAAAATTAATACCAAAATACGATATTAAATGAGGCTGAATAATTTCCAAATGAAAAACTATAACCTGATATACCTGCATTATCAGTTAATCTCATAACATATTTCTGCTGCTCTTCTGAAAACACCCTTTCCCTGATTTCAGTCTTAATGTCATATATACTATAAATTGTCATCATTGTAGTAATATCTAATGAAAGCTGCTCAAGTATCCACCATTCTATACCTATACCTGATGGCACACCGAGTATGAACCCCTCTATACCATGTTTATAACTTGGCTTATCTGCTATAGTATTTTTATCATATTTGCTGTATAGATAACTTGTTGAGCTGCTATTGATGTAAATAAATGAAATTCCACCTTTTAGATAGAAGTTTACTGATTCTTTCTGTAGAATTGCATAAGATATAATAGGAGAGACATCAACAAAGATTGTGTTTCTATTTAGTTTGTCATCTTCTGTAATTTCTCCACTCTTATCAATGTCTTTATCCATTATCTGATTGTGATCATAAAATACAATTATTGTCGGTTCTATAGCAAAAGATGATGAAATTCCAAACTTATTTACTATTATTTTTGGTGAATCAAAGATCGAACTCCTCTGAAGCTCAAGATCATCATCTATAATTTTCAATTGCATATCTCCAAATCCGCTTAGATAACTCCATCCAAAACCCATACCTATTCTACCTTCGAGATCAGATTGGGCAAAACAGATGTTTGAGAACACTGATAGAATAAAAAGAAGAACAAAAAACAAGTAATGTATAAGTTTCATAACCTCTCCTTTTAATTAAATTACCATGTTAGAATTAAATTATTTTATTAATGCTGTCAATTTTATTTTGGGAGTATAATTTTATAATGACCTATAATAAGAAAAAAGTTGTTGATTAAACAATATTATATGATAAAGTTTTTAAATCATTACTTTATTTAAGGAGGAGTTATGAAAAAATCAATGATTGTTGCATTTGTTGCTATTCTACTTATGGTCTATTCCTGTAGTGAGATTGAAGATGCTCTATTCAAGGATGTAAAGGGGACATTCAAAGGCACTTCAAAAGAGTATCTTAATATTACAATTGATATTACAAAACAGGACAAGGATAAGCTCGAAGGGACAGTAAAGTTTGAGGTAAACCCTGCAAAAGTACCTGAGGGAGATACACTTGTGAAATATATTCCAGATAAGGATAGTGCATTTACAGGGGAGATTGTTACAAGCCATGTTGTTCTTACAACCAGCGAATATTTTTTAAATGTGAATGATACAAATCTAAATCTACACTTAATATTCAACCTTGATAGATCTGAAGATGGGAAGAAACTTACAGGGAATATGACCTTCTCCGGAATAGATGATCTGGGAGAGGTTCCAATTGATGTGACAAAACAGTAATAATCACTTATTTATTTTTTATTCAGGGTTGAGATTATTTTTTCTCAACCCTTTTTTTATTTAAATAATTGAAAAAATTCTTGAGATGAAAATATTTTCTGGTGTGATATCCATTGATTTTAGTGTCTTTTGTAATCAAAGAGTCAACCAGTTCAATTGTATTTTCCCCTATATTAAAATCTTCTGTATATATTGATGTTGTGAGTAACATATTTGCAGATTCAATAATTACGGATTTTGAAATGTTATTCTCTTTTAATGCTAATTTTAGAAAATGCATCAGGTATTCCTGACTATTTTTATAATCTCTTGTGTTGAAAAGAAGTCTTCCAAATAAATAATAAGACACTGGATTATTAGAATTATTTATACTTTTTAAGAGAATACCAGCCTTACTGGTTGGTACTCTTTCTGGGGAGTAAAAGTCATGGAGAAGTTCATAATCTTTTGAGTTTATTATGTATTTTTTTATCTCAAAATTCCTTTTTGCATCAGAGTCGGGTAATTTTTTTAAGATCTCATCTATCTCTCTTGTTGCCTCATCTATTTTATTGTCATATATAAGTAAATCAGTATAGGTATCTACCAGTACTGAATAATAGTGTGCGCTCGATGTCTTTTTTAGTGATTTCTGTATAAAATCATAAGAATTTTTAAAATCTCGTTTGAGAATCATTCTCTTAAGTAGCGTTGTAGATATTTCGTTATCATCTTCGCAATAATTTATTATAAGGTCAGAAACCTCGTCTGAAATGGTGGATATACCTTTCTTATTTGCTTCAATAAGCCTCTTCTTTAAGTTTGCTATCTCGTGCGGGCATCTCTTTTCTACAAGACCTTTTGAGACAGAAATAACTGAGGCCCAGTATCTCTCTTGAGGTGAGACCTCAGTCTGCTTTAGAAATTCACTGTACTCTTTTTCAACCTGTGAAATATTTTTATTATATATTTTTTCAAAATCTTCATACTTTAATAGTCTCTTAAACTTATCAATTCCGTAATTTTCAATTAAAAATTTTATAAAAGAACCTGATGTTGAATATGATATCTGACCACTTCTGGAATAGAATTTCCCAACATTAAAGAGCCCACTAAATGATGGGAGTTTATTCTCCTGTTTAAGGATAGCGGCTTTTTGATGAAGGCGAAGAATATTTGTCTCGGGCTCAAGTGCCACTGATATCCCTTCAATAACCGCCATATTGGGAATTATACCGCCGAATTTTCCATACAGTCCAAGTGGTGAATTGATTAAGTTGCCCACAACTATATGGGATATCTCATGTTTGAGTCGGGCATCAGTAAGTAATAATGGGGTGAGATATATTTCTCTTAACCATGGTTTGGCAATCTGTGTCCTCCCTGCCCCTGTGAGCCCCTTTTTCTCATCTTCGTCCCTGAAAATATATGATCTTATTTTGATATTTTCGGTTATTTTTAGTTCGGAAATGAGTTGTGAATAATAATATTCGTGCAGCTCCCCAATAATTGATATCTCTTTTGACCATTCTTGATCTGGTGGATATATGATTTCAAAATGCTCTGTAGTGTAAACACCACCAAGCCTCTTTGAGATAAATTCTCTACTGTGTTCATATTTACTGATCTGACCAGATATCAGTATTCCGCCAAGAATAAATATTGCTACAATTGTCAATTTTGATAGAGTTCTTTTACCTGAAAATAAGAGTATTAAAATTGTTGAAAAAACAAGGCTCAAACCTTTGTATAACAATATATATTCGTCAAGAGATACATCTTCGTCGTATATTGGCCCGCTAAAATATCCCCAGAATAAACTGCAAAATCTGACCTGTACTTGAGATATAATCAGGTATAAATTCAAAGATAGTGAAATTACAAAAATACTTATAAGTGCTATAGTAGCGAGATAAGGTCGGATATTGAGACCTCTAAACATTATGAGTATAGATGAAATAAGAATAAGGAGCGGTAAATTTACAACGAAATAAAAGGCGAATCCATAATATCCGGGACAGAAACCACGAATAATTCCGGATATTAAAAGCAGTATTAGAGGTACTATAAATATTATCAGAGCAGAAACAATATTCAGATAATAAAAATCTTCATTTAAATCAACTTTTAATAATTTGTATGAGTAATAGGAATAAAAAAGTATGATAAAAATATTTATCGCAATTGTAGACTCGTATGATGGTATACTCGTTAAAGGCAAAAAAAGTAAGATTGATGCAAAAATCAGAGAACCTGTAATTGGCAATAATAATATATGCATAGGTGATCATATTTATGTCATTTCTTTGACAAATAGTCAAAAATGAAATAGATATTATTTTATGGAGAAGGGTAGAATACTTATAGTTGATGAAGATTGGTTCGCAAGAGATTTATATACTGAATATCTACAAATAGACAACAATATTGTGGATAGCACTGCCGATCCTATTGAGGCCTTTGAACTTCTGCAGAGGAATGAGTATGATATTATTATTACTGATATGTTTGCCAAAAGACTTTCTGGTCTGGATTTTATAGAAGAGATCAGAAAAAATTTCCAATCAGTTTCAATAATTGTCATCTCGGGTATAAATTCAGTTGAACCCGCCGTCAAAGCCCTGAGGCTGGGTGCTTTTGATTATCTCTTAAAACCCGTAAATCCAGAGACATTAAAACTTGCAGTCAAGAAGTGTCTTGAGGTCAGACATCTCTTAAAAGAGAATATTGAATTGAAGTCTTATGTGGATTTATTCAGCGCATCTCAGAGGATTGTATCCACCATTGATTCAGAAAGGATATATTCAACTTCAGTTGAGACTCTAATGGAAATTATTAAAGCGGACTGCGGGATGTTTGTAGAAAAGAAGGATAATAGTGAATTTATTATCAAAGCCAATAAGAATCTGGATGTTAAAAATGCCCAGAATATATTAAAATTTATCTCAACATATTTTGATAGATGCAGGAATATCCCCATGATTGATAAGATCTCTCTATTTAATAGAGAGGAGATTGAAGAAATATTTAGAAAGATAAGTTTTACTATGATTATTCCTATAGAAAACAATCAGAAGATGTTTGGTTATATAGTATTATTCAGGTTCTTTAATAGAATATCATTTTCAGCAAGAGAGTTAAAGGATGCCGAATTCCTGATGAAGAATATCATTTCTGCGTTTGCAAACATTCAGCAGTTTTCGGAGGTTAAGAATCTGGCATATATAGATGAACTTACAGGACTGTATAATATTAGGTATTTTGAAGAGGTTCTGAAAAGAGAAATAAATAAAGGTACAAGCAATAATATTTTTTCAATACTATTTATGGATCTTGATCATTTTAAGGAGGTAAATGATAATTTCGGTCATCTTGTAGGTTCAAAGTTGCTGGTGGAGGTGGGCAGGGTAATCAAAGGGTGTGTTAGAGAAAATGATATCACTGTTAGATATGGTGGAGATGAGTTCTGTGTTTTGCTTACACAGACGGGGCTTGAAGATGCAAAAAATATTGCAGAGAGAATCAGAAAGACCATAGAGAGTCATAGATTTATGAGTAGAGAGAATCTCAACATAAGACTGACAGTCTGCATTGGGATAGCGGTATATCCTCAACATTCTACTTCATTACTTGGAATTATAGAAAAGGCTGATAATGCAATGTATGCAGGGAAAAATTCTACGAGGAATGTTGTGAATGTGGCTGATAGTTCAAATGGAAAATTTGAAAATAATAGTGATTTTAGTCTGAGAATGAATGAAAAATAAATAATTTCGTTGAAATATTACCAATCTGAATATATGAATGCCATCAATTATGGTGGAACAGTGAGGTAGATGAATATGGAATTAAGCATTATAGGATTTTCAAATTCGGGTAAAACCACACTCTTTAATGCATTAACGGGTGCATCAATTCCTGTTACGCCAGTTGCAACTTTAGATGCAAAGCCTGTAGAAAAGTTTGTAAGCGTACCTGATGCCAGAATTGACTTTCTGTCCGATCTCTTTAAGCCCCAAAAGACCACATATTCTACGATCAGATATATTGATTTTATTGGGTTATCAAGAGGTGATAATAAGAAAAACAGACAGGTAATGGATCTAATTAAGGATTCTAATGCCATAGTAAATGTAGTCAGGGCATTTAAGTCTGATTCCGTAATTCATCCTCTTGAAACAGTTGACTATATGAGAGATATTTTACTTTTTGAATCTGAGATGATACTACTCGATCTGGAACTTGTGGAGAACAGGATATCAAGGATAGAGGAGGGTGAGAAGAAAGGGAAAAAAGCCAATTTGCAGGAGAAGGAACTCTTAAAAAAGTGTCTTGATTATCTGTCGAATAATAAGCCTTTGAGAGAAGTAGAGTTCAGCCCTTCAGAGATACTTGAATTGAGACATCTTCAGTTTGCATCAATAAAGCCACTACTCATTGTAGTAAATGTGGATGAAAATACTCAAAAGGAACAGATGTTGGAAATAGAAAAGAGGATTGAGAATGATTTTATAAAAAACAGGCAAATGTTGAATGTTATTACATTGTGCGCAAAAATAGAAAGTGAGATTGCATCTCTTGATTCAGAGGAGAGAGAATTATTCTTAAAGGAACTAAATATAGAAAAACCTGCGCTCAATAAGGTCATTGAGAGTTCGTACAAAATGTTGAACCTTATTTCATTTCTGACGGTTGGAGAGGATGAGGTGAGGGCTTGGCCAATAAAATCAGGTACAAATGCGCAACAGGCGGCGGGTAAAATCCATTCTGATCTCGAAAAAGGTTTTATAAAAGCCGAGGTGGTTTCATATAGAGATTTTACTGAAATGATAAAAGAGCAGGGTGGTAAATTGCCAGCAGACTATATGCAGACATTGAAATCGACCGGTAGATTGAGACTTGAGCCGAGAGATTATATTGTAAAAGACGGGGATATAATAAATTTCAGACACGCCACCTGATCTGGATTATTTAACAGATTTCATTCTCCTTAAAAAATCATCGGCATCAACAAATCCTGTGATTCTTAGATTTTTTATCTCATTTAATTCTGAATCAAGAAAGATTATTGATGGTAGACCGGATACGGCGTACATCTTTTCAATATTTGATAATTTTTCATCAGGAGAAGAAACATCGAGTTTAATCATTATGAATCGTTTTGCATCCTCCTGTATTCTTCTGTCTGGAATTGTTTTGTTTTTGATATCTTTGCATGCAGCACACCATGTTGCATAAAAATCTATAATTACCGGTTTTTTTTCATTTTTTGCTTTATTTATAGCTGTATCGTAGTCTGTAATCCACTCTATTTTATCTTCAGAATGATTTGATAAACTAAAAGAGAGAAACGCAATAGAAATAAATATTACCATAATAAGTTTAACTAATTTATGGCTCAATGGGGAAAAATCTACCTCTCTGGTAAGTCCTCCACCAATAAAGCCAATAATGGCAAGGATTGATGCAATTATGTGATATCTGTCCATGCTATTGAGTAAATCAATGAACCCGTAAGATGAGTTGAGCAGATAGAGTGCATAAGAAATGATAGCCACTGCAAAAATGGATCGCACAACTATCATCCATCTTCCTGATTTTGGTAGTTTTGATAGTAGTCCAGAGAAGATTCCTGCAACTATAAATATGATAG
Source organism: Deltaproteobacteria bacterium (assembly GCA_037441045.1). Taxonomy (GTDB): domain Bacteria; phylum Myxococcota; class SpSt-1050; order SpSt-1050; family SpSt-1050; genus SpSt-1050. The sequence continues at coordinate 8,952 of JBBISZ010000020.1, forward strand.
ATAGACCTGCTGCATATGAGAAGAGGTAAAGACCTCCCAGCAAGGGAGAACCGCCGGTGCTAATATATATAAGTGCAGATGCAAGAATAGGTCCTGTACATGGTGCTGCGACAAAACCAGCCACCAGACCCATTAAGAATACCGAGGTATTTCCAGAACCTTTTATATTAACTATTCTATTTGTTAATGACTGGGGGAGTTGTATCTCATAAAATCCTGTCATTGAGAGACCCAGTGCAAAAAAGATTATAAAGAGAATCCATACAAAGAGTGGACTGCCCATATAATTTCCGAATGTAAAAGAACCGAGACCGGCAACAACACCAAGTACAGTATATGTAATAATAATCCCTGAAGCATAAATTAGTGAGAGTAGCAGTGGAGATTTTTTATTTTCCCTGTTGATACTGGAGATGATACCAATTGTAACAGGAATAAGAGGATATACGCAGGGTGTAAACGCAGTAAGAAATCCACCAATAAACATGATTAAAATTATCTCTATTGAACCGTGATTTGAAAGTGATCTGCTATCGTCAAAAAAACCAGAAATAATAAATAAAGCAAAAATAAGAAGTATTGAATGCATTTTTTTCATAAACTACAGATAACACTCCCTGAACTTTAATGATTCATCAATCTTGTGAAAGGTTTCAGCATATTTTCTACATCTTTCTGACATAACTGCATATTTCTCAAAATTTTCTATTATTTCAACAGCCTTTGCAGAGAGCAGATCCCCCTTTTCAAAGACCAATATTGACTCTTTTTCATATTTATTGAGGCCTTCGGTACCCATCTTTGTTGTTATTATAATGTTGCCACTTGCCATAGCATCAACTATTTTTATACGGCTCCCTCCGCCTGAAATAATTGGTGCCAGAAGTATTTTACCTCTATTGAAAAATTCGGATGAATTGCCACTGATATTTTCAAGTTTGATTGGAGAAGAAGGTTTGCTTCGAAAACCTAACAATTCGATATTTCTGCCCCCGATCAACAAACTATGCCCTTTGAATATTGAGTCATAATTTTTTATAAGAAACAATGCTGAATCTCTGTTGGGTTTGTGGTCAAAATTGCCAAGGAAGAGAAAGTCGTATTCTCTCTGAGCAGGGGGTACTATATGTCTATTTGTATTGATTGTCAGAGGTATTTGATGTATTTTTTTATTTATTAAAATATGCTTGAGTATTTCAATTTCAATCTCATTATAACTCAAAATTATGTCTGCATTTTTTAATAAATTTACCTCTCTGGCAATAGATTTTATACTATTTATAATAAGGTAAATCCTATCTTTTAGATTATAATCAAGTAGACTCTCTCTAATCTGTCTCAAAAAATAAAGTTCGTGTATATTTACAAATTTTAAGGCATTATTAAAACACCTTAAATATCTACTCATTGTAATAAATTCTGCAAAAATAGCTCTATAATTTTTATTGGAAAGCATTACACAGATTTTCTCAACTTTTTGAGAGTAGCAAGATAAGATATCCCTTGAACTGGTCTGATATGGAATTATAAAGTTGGTCCGTGTGTTTCTGGATAGAAAGCATTTTACCTCATCTATTTCAAACTCCTCAGCAGAAGGGAGATTAAATGACACAAAGTCTATTATATATTCTTTTTTCTTGAGAGCCTGAATAAGATTTCTAATCTGAGTGGAGCCACCATTATGGTTTGCAAAAGGTAGAATCTGGGAGAGTATTAGTATCTCTTTCATATAGATTTATTATTGCAAATATTTTTCAAAAAGCAAACTTTACATATATTCTCAATATATTTATGTCGGCAACCATCTGAAATACCTATATGAGCGAGAGCAAAGTCATATTTTATTGGATCATCTGGATTGAGGGTCTTCAGATTCTCTGTTATTTCCAGTGCACATTTTAAGTCGTTAGCCTTTCTTCTTGTAAGTCCGAGCAACCTTGAAATATGAGCTGTGTGTGTATCAAGGGGAATTATCAACTCCGATGGCTTTATAGTCTTGATAATTCCAAAATCTATATTGTCTTTCCTCACCATCCATCTAAAAAACATCAGAATACGCTTTGAGGCACCACCTGATGAAATATCTGGAAACATAAAATTTATTCCAGGAGAGATCTGATCTGATTCTTTTAAGATGTTTATTCTGAGATTTTTTATAGACAATAGTAAATTTCTCTTAAATGTGTAGCGGGAGATAAAATCTATAAACCTATATCTTCTTAATATTCTGTTAAGTATAGTAATCAGAGTTTTAATATCAGTCTCTGAATAAAATCTATATTTAAGCCCTGATGAGATAGCCACAATATCTTGAGCGCTCATATTTTTTATTGAATAAGAAGGCTCCTCTCCAATTCTTGTAAACAAACTTTCAAGTATCTTCTTGAATAGAGGGACCCTTCCGTATGAAAATATTGCAGAAATAAATCCGACTAATAGAATATCATCCTCTTTCCTGTATATATGTGGAAACTCAACAGGATCGTTTGATATGTATCTCCTGTTATTATACTTATTGTATAATAAGTCCAGCTGTCTCTTGAGTGGGGTAGAATTCATCAGTTTTGATAAATTTTATTCCACCGTTGTCTTAAAAATGATGTCTGTCTTTTTGGGCTCACAAATTGAGGAGGTACATACCACGAATGAAAGTTCTCCCTTTATTTCATAACTACCCGCTTTTTGTGGTGTAATTTTGCCTTTGAATATAGGCTTTTTAATATTCTTATTTAATAGATCATCCTTTGTATACAATTCTTTTTCAAAAGAAAGATCGGGATAAGATCCTGTATCGAATTTCAGTTTGATCGGTGCCTCAACTTCCATCTCATATCCATCTGTAGGAATAATTTCAATTGAAAATTCAGCAGGAACATTAGTTCTGGTCTTTTCTGTGATAGAGGATTTTATTATATAATGATCGGGAGAAGTAAGTTTTTTAGTTTTTGTACATGCAGACAAAATAGCAAATGATAGAATAAGTATAATAACTTTGTTCATTTTTTTACCTCGCATAATTTATTGATTTCAAGTGCAATTTTAAAACCATCTCTTATCGCATTTGTGATATTGGATGGTTTTCTGGCATCTCCAATAACAAAATACTTTATATCATTTCGTTCTTTGAAAAGTTTTTCAAGCTTATTATTGGGTCTGGCGCCCATTGCAAGAATAACTGTTTGAGCAGGGAAGAATTCCTCTTTCCCTTTTACATCTGCAAGCACTCCGTCTTTGTCTATCTTTATGACTCTGGCGTTTGGTACAAATTTTACACCCAGATTTTTCAATGATGAGAGTATTATCCACCTTGTTGATTTTCCCACATCCCTGCCAAATTTTTCATCCATATCGAGTATTGTAATTTTTCGGGTAGTCTTTACAGTCAATTCTCTAATCTTTTCAAGAGGTAGAGCATTATATTCTATCAGAAATTTGGTCATCTCTGCTGGTAAAGTATCACTCCATGCTATATAATATGCCGTATCGAGTCCAACACCATTACCACCTATAATCACGATTTCATTGCAGTAAGGTCTACGCTTTGTTAAGACAAAACGGGCAAGGACAGAATTTTCATTTATTGCATAAGGGATATCCGGGATATATTGTATTGAGCCTGTTGCAAGAACGATATAATCATAATGATTTTTATCAAGTTCATCCAGATCGAATCTCTTATTTAGAAGAAGATTTGCATTTAGTTTATTAATCATATATTCATAATAAACTTTTAGTCTCTTATAGTCATCTTTGCCAGGGGCTGCACTTGCATCTATCAATTGTCCACCAATATAATTATTTTCTTCATATATAGTAACCGTATGACCTGCTTTTAGCAGATTTATTGCACATTCCAGTCCGGCAACCCCTGCACCAACGACAGCAATATTTTTTGGCTCAACCTCAAAAGTCTTTTCCTTATTCCCTTCATTACCCGCGATCGGGTTTACGGTACATCCCACAGGAAGACCGTTGAATACATTATCCAGACACTCCTGATTGCATGCAATACATGGTCTGATTTCATTTATTTTTTTGAGGTATATCTTGGAAACCAGTTCAGGATCTGTTATAAGCTGCCTCCCAAAATTAATAATATCTGCATAACCATGAGCAATAAGCGATTCTGCAATATCTACTGAGTTAATTCTATTTGATAAAAATACAGGAATACTTACATTGTCTTTTACCATTTTTGAGAGAAACTTAAATCCGGCTGGAGGTAGATGCCCGGTAATTTGTGGAACAGGTGACTCGTGCCATCCACCAGTAATATTTATTGCATCTATTTTGCACTCCTGGTAAGCCCTTGCAACCTGTACTGTCTCTTCTATACTTGAACCCTCTCCCATAAATTCATAACCGCTCATTCTTACGATCAATGGGTAATCATTTCCCAGCGCCTTTCTTGTCTCTTCGATTACCATTCGGGCAAATCTGAATCTATTTTCAAAGATACCACCAAATCTATCTGTACGCTTATTTGTTATGGGAGATAAAAATTGACATATCAGATATCCTGCAGAGCCAATAATCTCAACGCCATCATATCCTGCCTCCTTTGCCCTCAATGCCGCCTTTTTGAAAGACTCTACTACATTTAATATATCTTCTTCTGTCATCTCCTCTGGAGTTATACCTGTTAGACGCGATGGAAGAGGGGAGGGGGCTATTACCTTTTTCCCATTCAAGAAAGAATATGAATACCTGCCAGCATGGTAAAGTTGTGCAAAGATCTTTGTGTCTGTCTTATGAATCTGGTCACATAATTGTTTATGACTCTCAATTTTGGAATCATCCTCAAGACTGATCATTAGAGGACCTGAGCCTGTATCATCTATTGCACATCCCCCAACAATTATAAGGCCTACTTTATTCTTTGCTCTTTCGTAATAGAAATCTATTATCTGTTGATTTATATTTCCATCTGAAGTCATATTGAGATGCATTGCCGGCATGGATACCCTGTTTTTTAATTCACATTTATTAATATATATAGGAGTAAGCAACAATTGCGATTTTGTTAAGTAAAAAGACATATACTACCTCCTAAAAATGGTTGGAGACGGTGGTATTTTATTGATATTTCTAATGTTTGCAAGAATAATTGTTAAAAATATTCATAGGGTCTATTTTCATATGCTGGGAGTTGAACATAACACTCATTGATAATATTAAATAGAAGAATTGAGATATTATTGCATGTTATTTATCATAAATGTTGTTTTTTTAAGTGCCACACTACATATTATAATTTCTCAAAAATGGATATATTATTTTGGGTTGTAATAATTCCTGGATAAATAGTTTTTTGGGTTGAAAAAGATATATTAATCTGATATCTCCACTACTCTGTATAGGATTTAACTTACGGGAGAGAATTTATTATGTTTTTAGATTGGTTGTACGGGTTGATTTCTAATGACCTTGCTATTGACCTGGGAACTGCTAACACACTGGTATATCTTAAAGGTAAGGGTATAGTTTCAAATGAACCATCTGTGGTAGCCATACAGAAGGATTCAAAGGGCTCAAAGAAGGTGCTAGCTGTAGGTAAAGAGGCAAAGGAGATGCTCGGTAAAACGCCCGCTAATGTAGTTGCAATAAGACCAATGAAGGATGGAGTGATAGCAGATTTTGAAGTCACAGAAGCAATGCTCAGGCACTTCATCACAAAATCGCATAATAGGAAGACCCTTGTAAAACCAAGAATAATTGTATGTGTTCCAGTGGGGATTACAGAGGTAGAGAAGAGGGCTGTAAAGGAGTCTGCGCTTTCGGCAGGTGCCAGAGAGGTATATCTAATTGAAGAACCTATGGCTGCAGCAATTGGAGCAGGTCTCCCAATTACAGAGGCTTCAGGCAATATAATAGTTGATATTGGAGGCGGAACTACTGAAATTGCGGTCATTTCACTTGGTGGAATAGTCTTTTCTAAATCTATAAGGATAGGCGGAGACAAGATGGATGAGGCGATAGTTCAACATATCAAAAAAAGATACAATCTATTGATAGGTGAAACGACCGCTGAGAAAATAAAGATAAATATAGGTTCTGCTTACCCATCAGGTGAAGATAAGATTATGGAGGTAAAAGGGAGATCTCTTGTGGCAGGGGTTCCAAAGACTGTTGAGGTAAATTCCAGCGAGATCAGAGATGCACTTTCTGAACCAGTCAATGCCATTCTTAATGCCATAAAAGAATCTCTTGAGAAGACGCCTCCTGAACTGGCGGCAGATATAGTTGACAAGGGAATCGTACTTGCAGGGGGTGGTGCGCTTCTTACAAATCTTGATGCTCTCATAAGAGATGAAACAGGTCTACCTGTTATGATAGCTGAAGACCCATTAGGTGCTGTTGCAACGGGCGGTGGTAAGGCTCTGGATGAACTGGACCTGTTAAAACAGATTGTCATTGATTGATGACCATAGATGCAATCTATCTGTAAAATCTCATTAAAAGGTGTGAATAATATTAGTTGTGGTAATTAAATAATGTTAAGAAAATCTGCCTATATTGTGCTTTTAGCCATACCTTTTCTGATGATAATTCTGTCTATCGCCTACAGGAGTGAACCCATAGTAGTTTCTTCAAAAATATTTGCTCTGTTTTATCCTGTAAAGGCTGTATATATTTATATATCTGACGGCATTGATGAGATCAAACAATATTTTAAAAGCAATGCGGCTCTTATAGAAGAGAATAGATTACTAAAAGAAGAGATGGACAAACTCAAAGCAGAAAATAGTTTCCTTCAATATTGTAAGAGCGAAAATATGGAACTTAAGAGGTTTCTTGAATATAAGTATGAGAGCAATTTTAAATTGGTGCCTGTCAAAGTCGTAGAATATATTAAGAGTTATTCAAAAGATGTTGTGGTAATAAATGCTGGAGAAAAAGATGGAATTAAAAAGGGTATGTATGCCATGACAAACGCGGGTATGGCTGGTAAGGTTATTGAGACTTCAAATAATTTCTCGTATGTACGATTACTCTCAGACAGGAGATCTCTCTTTTCTGTTGTCAGTATAAATAATCATATTAAAGGTATTATTCAGGGGGAAGGAAGATACAATAATAGACTGACAATGAAGTATATTCCAATGAGTTCAAATATTGAAATCAATGATATCGTTGTAACTACAGAAAGTCTTGAGACCTATTCAGTTGAAGGTATCCCCATAGGCATTATAAAGGACGTAAAACAATTTTCAAAGGAGATGTTTCAGGAGGCTTATATTATGCCTTTTGTGGATTTTGGTAGAATTGAATATCTTTTTATCATAGTAAGTAATTAGTTGTATGATATGAATAGTTTTAAAAAAACAATTTATCTTGTTGCCATTTTTATATTATATAAAATAACATTTGATTTATTTCGTCTGGATCATGGTTTTTATGATATTTTTATACCAATACTCCCTATTATGACTCTGATAAATGGGATTAATACACTCCTTTTCTCAT
>JBBISZ010000020.1:16525-16859 GCA_037441045.1 Deltaproteobacteria bacterium
ACTTTTATCGTATTATCTCTTACCTATCTCGCCAAGGATAAGGTAATAGTCTTTCGGGATATAAATATATTTGTCATACTAAATCTGGCAATGGGTATTTTCTATTATCTGGCTTATCGTGTTCTGGTTTTCAGGACTGCATATTATGTTAAAAGATAAAATTGTTACAGAGAGCGAGATAAAATTTTTTTATAGGATAACCTACATATTATTTGCAATTGTTACCATTTTTGTTTTCTTAATTATAATTTTGAGACTCTATAGAATACAGATTCAGATGTGGGAATACTATTATGACAGAGCAGAGAAAAATTTTATTAAGGAGGTCAGGTTG
>JBBISZ010000021.1:0-11760 GCA_037441045.1 Deltaproteobacteria bacterium
GGAGGCACAGGCAGTAGAGGAGTCCCCACCAGAACTCAATGAAGACATATCTCCTGATAAGATGAAGAAAGAAGAAAAAAAGAAGAAATAGAAAATGCAGCCCAAAAAAAGATTAGGTGATATACTACTTGAACTGAAAGTTATCAATGAAGATCAATTAAAGGTGGCTCTGGATTTTGCCAAAAAGTGGAACTATAAACTGGGTGCTGCTCTCGTAGCAAACAACTTCATAAAAGAGGAAAAACTTATTGAGATTCTCTCACAACACCTTGGTCTACCCATCGCAGATCTGGGTAACTATAAAGAAAACAAGAATGTCTTAAGATTGATCACACCGGAGATTGCAGAAAAACACACCCTCTTTCCTGTTAAATTTATTCAGGAAGGTCCGAGGAGCTTACTGCTGGTTGCCATGGCAGACCCGCTCAACTTTGATGCAATATCAGAGGTAGAATTTGTCTCAAATTACAAGGTAAAGCCTGCACTTGCGCCCCATGGACTTATAGAGAAACTAATCAGGAGATACTATCTGGGTATTGATACTGATCCAATTGAGATAACACCTGATAGTACATTGACCTCATACTCAGGTATAAATATGCCTCTTCACGAACAGGAGATATCTTTTGACGAAGAAAACAGGGTAACCATAAACCAGAAGCAGGATTCAAAGGTAGAACCCTTTTCAGATAGCAAGGTAGTAGAATTTTCCAGGAGCGATAAGATGGCTCAGGATCTCCAATTTGTGGCGGTTGTTCGTCTCTTAATAAAAAAAGGCATTATAACAAAGGAAGAACTTATATCTGAGATAAACAAGTTAAAACAGAGAAAAAAATAAAAAATTTCTTGCCATTGACCCTTAAAAGAAATCTCTTAAATTCCTGATAAGATTAATTTTCACAACTATTTATATCAACAAAATTTTATTGAATCTTTGGATTTAATGGTGCATCTAAATAGTAAATTACTGGAGGTTTTATGGATATTGTACTCCTATCCAGAATACAGTTTGCATTAACTGCAGCGTTTCACTTTATATTTCCTCCCGTCACAATTGGGATGGGATTAATAATTTTCTTAATCGAATATCTTTATTACAAAAATAATGAAGAAATATATCTAAATATCTCAAAGTTTCTCATCAAAATATTTTCAATCCTTTTTGCAGCCGGTGTTGCAACAGGTATTATAATGGAGTTTCAGTTTGGTACAAACTGGTCAAGGTATTCAGAATTTGTAGGAGATATTTTCGGCTCTCCACTGGCAGCTGAGGCAATCTTTGCATTCTTTCTGGAGTCATCCTTTCTGGGTGTTCTGATATTTGGGAGAAACAAAGTAAGTAAAAGATTTTACCTTATATCTGCATTTCTGGTCTTTCTTGGTAGCGCCTTATCTGCCTTCTGGATAATAGTAGCCAATTCATGGATGCAGACACCTGCTGGATTTCAAATTGAAGGTAGTAGAGCAGTAATTACTGATTTTTTTAAAGCTGTATTTAATCCATCTACTCTTCCAAGGTTTTTTCACACAGTTGTGGGATCAATTATAACGGGCTCATTCTTCATCATGGGAATAGCCAGCTATCTATTGATAAAGAAGACTTTAAATGAGTTTGGTAGTAAAATGCTCACAGTCGCCCTACTGTCTGGAGCATTATTTTCAATTGCAGAATTGTTTATCGGACACTGGCACGCTGTTCAGGTAACAGATACACAACCTGCAAAAATGGCAGCATTCGAAGGTCTTTTTAAGACGCGGCAGGGCGCCCCTATGTCTCTATTTGGAATACCTGATAAGGAAAAAGAGGAACTTCAATACTCCGTGCTTATTCCAAAAATGTTGTCTATTGTAGCAAAGCTCGATCCAGATGCAGAGATAAAAGGACTCGATTCTTTTGATAAATCGCTCTGGCCCCCCCTCAAGACATCCTTCTTCTCATACCACCTGATGATTGCCATGGGAACCTATTTTATAGGAATAACTCTTCTGGGGATACTCCTATTATACAAAAAGCGACTATTTAGCACCATGTGGTATTTAAAAATTCTCTTTTTATCGGCTCCCATTCCATGGATAGCAATGCAGATGGGATGGATAGCGGCTGAAGTTGGGAGACAGCCATGGATTGTATATGGATTGATGAAGACATCTGAAGGTATATCTGTAGTAACATCTGCATCGGAGGTGCTCTTCTCCATTATTCTATTTTCACTGATATTCATACTAATATTTGTTCTTGTATCTTTTCTGATAGTTAAAGAGGTAAAAAATAGACTCGAAAATATTTAAAGGAGAGTTTGTATGATTCTCAACAATATATGGTATGTACTTATAGGCGTTGTTTTCATTGTATATGTCATTCTTGATGGATTTGACCTCGGTATCGGCATATTAAACAGGATACTTGGTAAAACTGACATTGAGAGAAAAAAATTATACTACTCAATCGGACCATTCTGGGACGGAAATGAGGTATGGTTGCTAACTGGTGGAGGGGCTCTCTTTGCAGCATTTCCTGTGGTTTATGCCTCCGTCTTTTCTGGATTCTACCTTGCACTTATTCTGCTTCTATTCTTCCTTATTTTAAGAATAATAACGCTTGAGTTCAGAAACAACCTTCAGGAGGAATCAATAAGATTACTCTTTGACAATATTTTCGCATTGTCCAGCCTGCTTATTGTCCTTCTTCTGGGAGTAGCCATGGGAAACATTACAAGGGGACTTGAACTCACCGAAAACAAACACTACTATGGAGGCCTGATTGGACTTCTCAACCCCTATTCAATATATATCGGAATATTTGCCATAATCGTAATAATATCTCACGGGGCATCTTATGCCATGCTCAAAATGGATGGAGAAATATTTTCAAGGGCAACGCGTATAAACAGAATATTTATTGTCCTATCAGGTATATTTTATTTAATAAACCTTGTAATAACTTACCTTTTTGTCCCTATGAGATTTGCAAATTTTTCAAATTTTCCTGTATTATATCTACTTCTTTTACTGCCTATTGTATTCCTACTCCTCTCATATCAATACAATAAAAAAGAGAGAACAGGTCTAAATTTCATTATGAGTTCACTTTTTATATTTTCACTGCTATTGTTATTTGGTGTGGGGAACTATCCGTACTTCGTACCCTCAGTAGATGGAAATGGTGGGCTCGACCTTTACAACTCAGCCTCCTCCGAAAACACCCTCAGGAATATGCTAATTATAGTCCTTATAGGACTTCCTATTGTTATCTTTTATACAATATACATTCATAGAATTTTCAAAGGCAAAGTTGATATAAACCAGAACGGATATTAGAGTGAGGAATCATATTCTCAGGATATCAAACAGATAAAACTCTAAGAACTTTATAAACTATTACCCATTACTGATACAACGCAAACTGTGGACCATAGACTACGAACTATGGACTGTATAGATTTGAGCAATTATATATGTGGTGATTTTTTAACAGAAAAATTTGGATATGTTAAAAAAATATCTTTCTCTAATGTCCTGCGTAATTCCTATATTATTTAGAGTATCATCGGCATATTTCATCTTTACCAGGTTCTTTATAAATGGAAGTTTATGGTAATGTTGTGTAATATAAGAGATTCTTATCAGTGAGATAGAGTAAATAACTTTATAAATATTTGAGAAAAAATAATTTATTTGAATATGTCTGTTTTTATGATATTTGGACAGACCATGAGTTATATTGAAGTAAAAAGCCCCGAGGATTTTAATAAGCCGCTTAGAGATTCAGGATTTATATCCACAGAGGAGATAAATACTGTATTATTTCTTTCAACAAAATTAAAAAAGCCCATATTTATAGAGGGGCCTGTAGGGAGTGGTAAGACATTTCTTGCAAAGGCATTTGCAGATGCCTACAACAAAGAACTTATCAGACTGCAGTGCTACGAAGGGCTGGATGAATCCAAGACTATATATGAATGGGAATATTCAAAACAGCTCCTTTTTACTCAGATGCTAAAGGGTAAGATAGAAAATATTACAAAAAAGAGTAAGAGTATAGATGAGGCTATATCATCTCTACTGAAGGAGAAGGGCTTCTTTTCTGAAGATTTTCTTATCCCGAGACCACTGCTCAGAGCATTAAAGAGAGGCAACAGGGCAGTCCTGCTTATTGATGAGATCGACAAGGCAGATGCTGAGTTTGAGGCATTCCTGCTGGAGATTTTGAGTGAGTTTACTATAAGTATACCTGAGGTAGGGACAATAAAGGCTGAGACTATGCCTTATATTTTTCTTACAAGTAATGACTCAAGAGAGATATCCGATGCACTAAAACGCAGATGTCTTTATCTTTATATGGATACACCAGAGAGAGAGATGCTTGAAAATATAATCAATATTCATATTCCTGATGCAAGAGAGAAATTTGTCTCAAAGGTCATTGGTGCAATAGAAAAGATAAGAAGGCTCCAACTAAACAGACAGCCAAGTATTGGTGAGATTGTGGATTGGGTAAGATCGCTTGTTATTTTTTCAGCTGGAGATATAAGCGAGGAGCTTTTTATAAAGACCTTAAATGGACTGTTGAAGGATAGACAGGATTTATCAACGGTAAAAAAGAGTATAAACTCTATTCTTAAGGAAGAATAATGCTTGTAAAATGTACTGTATGTGAAAAGGAGTTTCTACCTCATCTGAACTTTCAGACCTTGATTGAAGATGAGAGAAAGTTATATTTCTGTTCACAGATCTGCCTTTTGCAATACAAATCAAGGAAAAAGGTCAGATGCTCTGTCTGTAATAAAGAATTTTTCTTAAGCAAGGTGTTTCAGAGGGAAGAGATAGGATTCAACACCTACTTTTTTTGCTCAATTGAGTGTAGAAACCGCCACACGGATACAGATGTTGTAAAACATAGAATAAGAAAGATCGCTATTATGAACCAGAAGGGTGGAACAGGTAAAACCACCACTGCAGTAAATCTGGCAGCAGGGATTGCAGAAAGAGGAATCAAGACTCTGCTTGTTGATATGGATCCTCAGGGCTCTGTTGGAGTCTCACTGGGCATAAGAGGTGAAAAAGGGATTGTGGATTTTCTTTCAAATAAGGCTCCATTATCAGAGTGTGTAATTCCTGTAAGAAAGGATCTGGATATACTTACCGCAGATGATAGGCTTAATATGCTTGAGATGGAACTCATAGTATCTGATAGAAACGCCCTTCATATGAGAGAACGATTCGCTGATGTTTATGATTACAGGTATATTGTAGTAGATTGTCCTCCCTCAATGTCGTATCCGGGGAGGTCTGTCCTGAATTTATGCAATGAAATAATTATTCCTGTATCGTGCGATTATCTATCATTTATGGGAACTCAGAACATCATAAAATCAATACATTATATAAATGAATATCTCAAGAGAGATATTGTAATTGCTGGAATCCTTCCCACCTTTTTTGACATAAGAAACAGGATTTCTCATCTCATACTTCAGGATCTTCAAAAGAATTTTCAGGAGAAATGCCTATCCCCTATTAGAATCAATACAAGACTCAGAGAGGCACCGATTCATAGAATGAGTGTATTTGAATATGCCCCCGATTCTCACGGTGCAGAGGATTATAACCTCCTTGTAGAGAAGATACTTCACCTGCAGTAGATTATGACCGATCAGGAGAAAATAGAGAAACGAAACAGGATTGCATTGTTATGCATAATTCTATTCCTGAATACTTACTTTTTTCAACACTACGATAATATACCAAACCCAAATGAACAGAGTAGAATCTATCTCACAGCCTCAATAGTAGATAATCATAAGATCAGCATAGATGAACAGATAAAGAGATTCGGAGATACAATAGACATTTCTCGTTTCAACAACAAAGCATATTGTGACAAAGCGCCCGGTCTGTCCTTTTTAGGAGTGCCTTTCTACTTTATATTAAAGCAACTCAGCAAATTATTCAATTTTACACTGACCTATCCTATAATACTGAAATATTTAAGAACAGTTCTTCTCTCTATTCCTCAGGCATTCTTCGTACTACTTCTTTTATCAGTCCTGAAAAGATTCTTAAAAGACTTTCAACTCTCTCTGATACTGACTCTATTTTACTCTTTAGGCACCATAGCATTTACCTATTCTACCCTTTTATTCGGACATCAATTGGGTGCTATGCTCGTATTCTTGCTTTTTTATCTTGTAATAACTGCAGAAGAGAGAAAGGCCATCTATCTTATTTTATCGGGTTTTATAGCGGGTTATGCGGTAATCGTTGAGTATCCCCTTATAATTATCTCGGCAATTCTCAGTATCTATCAATTGCTTATCTTAAAAAACAGACTCAAATTTCTGCTCTATATAACGGGCGGTATTATTTCTTCTTCAATATTACTTTTGTATAACTATCATGCATTTGGTTCAGTCTTTTCAACTGGATATGCTCACATTGCCAATCCAGCATTCGCCCATTTTCACAAAGTGGGACTTATGGGCGTTTCACTCCCGAGACTTGAGGCATTTATAGGCTCTTACTTCTCTTCAATGAGGGGAATTTTCTATTTTATGCCTGCACTGATATTCTCAATCATCGGATTATATTACATGTTCAAAGATAGAGAACAACGAAAAGTATCTCTGCTAATAACTGCCATCTTTCTGGGAATGACATATTTTATCTCTTCATTCTCATACTGGCAGGCAGGAGGCACAATCAGTCAGAGACATCTCACACCTTTAATACCATTTTTGATTCTGCCTCTCGGAAAATTTATGGGGATGGTCATTCAAAACAGATATCATATTCTTCTGATAATCCTCTCATCGCTGATCTGTTTCTCAATGCTAATAATACCTTATGCCACAATCCCTTTCCCATTCTTCTCAACTGTATATCCCAATCCGGTATTTGAACTCCCATTAAATCTCTGGCATTGGGGTGCAATCCCTTTAAATATTGCTAACATATTCGGATTTTATGGTATAACAGCAGCCGTCCCATTTATCATCGTATGGCTGACAATAGTAGCATATACAATATACCTTCTCCTTTCACATCTTGATTTAAGGCTTGGTACATTTGTAAACTCTGTAATCTTAATTGCTCTAACATTTTTAATCATCACTTTACTATCATTTATTGCAAAAGAGAAGAATTATGAGGGGAAGATGAAGGATGTTGTGGGGATCCTTGAAAACTATAAACCCTCCAGGAGCTCTTGCGAATATGTAATTACAGATAAATCAGGTAGGTTTGATAAAACAACCTGTTATGCCTTTTTGAAGATGACCTTAAAAGGTATAGAACAGATAAGAAAAGCGAGGTAATTTTATGGAGTACAAATTTTATTCAATAGAAAGAGAGAATCAAATAGGCTGGGTCTATCTCAACAGGCCTGAAAAGAAGAATGCAATGAATCCTCCAGCGTGGTATGAACTGCCACAGATCATTTC
Organism: Deltaproteobacteria bacterium; assembly: GCA_037441045.1. GTDB lineage: Bacteria > Myxococcota > SpSt-1050 > SpSt-1050 > SpSt-1050 > SpSt-1050. The sequence continues at coordinate 7,440 of JBBISZ010000021.1, forward strand.
AGAACTCGATCAGGATGAGGAAGTTAGAGTAATAATTATTGCATCAAAAGGGGATGTATTTTCCGCCGGCATAGATCTTTTTGAAATGACATCAGAGATTCAGGAACTTACGGAACCATCCCAGAAAGGTGGCATTAAAAAGACTTTAATTAAAAAGATCAACAAGCTTCAACAGACAATAAGTTCTCTTGAGAATACAGACAAACCTGTAATCGCCGCAGTAAATGGATTGTGCATTGGTGCTGGACTGGACTTAATATCAGCCTGTGATATTAGACTCTGCTCTGAGGATGCAAAATTTTCATTGAGAGAGACATCCCTTGGCTTTGTGGCTGATGTAGGTGTTTTACAGAGGCTCCCTCTCATTGTTGGCGAAGGGATTACAAGAGAACTGGCATTTACCGGTAGATTCTTTGATGCCGGTTATGCAAAGAGGATTCTACTTGTAAATGAGGTATATAGAGACAAAGACAGCCTCATTAAGGCGGTAAGAGATTTAGCACTCAAAATCGCCTCCAATCCACCTCTGGCGGTGCAGGCAACCAAAAAAGTATTGAATTTCATTTCAGGGGAGAGAATTAGAAGAGGACTGGAATATGTGGCATCAATAAGTGCAAATATTATACCATCGGAGGATCTCTTTGAGGCTATATCCGCATTTTCAGAGAAGAGAAAGCCTGTATTCAAAGGAAAATAAATCGCCTTTTATCCAATCTTTTAAGAATAATCGATACACAAATTTCTATTCTTACTATATTTGTTATAAAAATTAACGACCCCTGCCAATGATTGGTCTGCATATAGTTAAATAGGTTCAAAAGTCGTTTATTCTGCTGTATAGTTATAGAATAGAAATCCAATCCATATTTTGTATTTGGAGTTATAAATATCTAACATTTTCATTGGTTGTGGATCGCAGACTATATAACCTATTAAATAAATCCCAAGGTATAAAAAAGCCTAAAAGCAATGATTGATTTGACATTTTCCAAATAGTTGTTTAATAAGTAAATGCATCGGGGCGTAGCGCAGCCTGGTAGCGCACTTGCTTGGGGTGCAAGTGGTCACTGGTTCAAATCCAGCCGCCCCGACCAATCCTTAAAACCTGACTTTATATTCATAAGTGAAATAATTCACACATTTATTTTTGACACCATATTCCAAATCTCGTAAAATTAAAGTGAGGAAAGGAGGAGACTATGAAATACAGGTCATTTTCAGTATTATTCTTGCTGTTTATTATTTTTTCCTGCGAGACATTGAGTACAAAGGATGTAGAGAGGGACAACCCTTATCCTTTTGTAGTAAGGGCTATCTTAAAACAGGGTGGAAATTCTATAAAATTTGAGGATAAAAATGCAAGAATGATCTGCGACAAACTTCCCACTTATGAAGAATGCAACATCGAATGTCATTACGAACTGGTGGATTCCACCTATGAGTGTGTCTGGGATTCCGATATTGAACATAATGCCGACAGCTGTATGTGCCTCGGGAAATACCACCTAATAACAGAGCAAGGGTTGGAGATAATAATCAGTGATCCAAAAAAGGCAAGATATCCATCCACTTTTTACACTGGAATAGATGTAGAGATTCTATATATGAATAAACCACTCAATGGAAGGGTAATGTTAACAAAATCCGAGCTTATGACTACTATTGATAGATATAACGATCCACCTATTGACCTCACAGATTCTTATTTTATAGACATATCGGGCGGATTTGAGGCTACCGATGGTGTAATAAGTTTGAGCAGTGGAATTTTTTATTCCGTCAAACCAGATCGGAGGTAGGGTTATGAAAAAATTCTTATTAAGTATTTCACTAATTGGAACAATTGTTATGTTTGCTTTGCCGCTATATGCAGGAAGATTTTTTATGGGAGCAAAACTTGGAGCAATAAGCACAGATGATTATGCCTATACCGGTAAAAACACTGGAGAGATAATTGCAAACCTGAATGGGGAGATTAACGAAGAAAAAAATGACGTATTTATTGTCGGACTATATGAAGGTTATTATAAAAATGAATATGCAGCCATTATTTTTCAACAGAGATACTTTTCCAGAAAGATAAGTTCTGAATTTTTTCATCAGCCTACTATGAACTTTGAGATAGCCAGAAATGTAGTACCACTCAATGCAGGTGTAAGATTAAAAATAAATGTAGACAGCTCTTTTGGATTCTTTTTTGAGGCACTTCCAGGTATTTATATTGTTGACACCTTTGAACAGGGATATTTTGCAAACTATCATTCAAGAGATAATTACTTTGGCTTCAATATCTCTGTGGGTGGAGACTTTGTATTCAATGATAATATAAATATCTCTCTGGGCATAACATACGATTCATTCCAGATTGACAAGAGAAATCTCATACTGGAAGATGGAGGCGATGGCGGGGGTATGGGAATATTATTAAATACCGGTGTAATTTTTTAATATTTTTTATTTTTAATATTCAGGTATTTTAAATTTTTGACAAAATAAGAATTTTTTAATCTAAATCAAATCAAACTATGGACAACAGGTTTCAATATTTTCTAATAATCACATAAAGATATCAAAACTTATCGATATACTGGTAAATCAGGTCTCAAGGGTAAACCTTAATTCACGATGTCAGAGATGTCCAGACATATTTCCTTTTACAGGGAGAAAAGACTCATCTGAAAATACTCTCTCTGTAACAGATGCCTTAAGAACAGTGTTTGCATTCAAGCAGACCGATAAGAACAAAGCCATTTTGAAAAAATATTAGAAAATAATAATTCCAGATTTATATCTACTGATTTTATACTATAAAAAAACAATCTATTTACGAAAAAATTTACTTATAATATTTTTGTTTATCCCTGCGCCATACCATTATTTAGCAAACAACTGCAAAATATCAGATTTAATCACTTCTGTCCATAATAGTATTAAGTCATAAAATTTGTCATTATAAAACAATTCATCAGGTATGCCTGTTTTGCAATTTCAAGATCAGGTTGCCCTATCATGTCTTATTTATCCCTCAAAATGTTATCCAACTTAAAATACCTTTAATGTTAGTTGATCAATATCAGACACAACTGGCAGGGTCTCAAAAGGTTTATTTATCCACTCTAATAAATCTCTGTGTGTAGATAGATTAATCATCAATAATGCTATTAGATTGTTTATTGATCAGTTAAAGATTAAATGAAAAATAAAATTCAATGGATTCTTTACTAAATTTATTCTTAGACAGATGCGAGTTTTAATAAAATATAAAAATCTTTTCCGTATAGAAAAACAAAAAGAAACACAAAGGGGAATATTTAATTTGCACATAGGCACTTAGTAATATACATAATGTTGACTATGAGCCTTGGCTTTTTATTTGGTATCCTAACAGCACTTCTCACAAGCGGGGCAGATGCCCTCTCTAAAAAGGGTGCAAGTAAAGAATCTATATACGCAGTTTCAATGTCAAGATGGTTGTTTGCCTTACCCATTCTTTTAATATTCAATTACAAATCTATAATAATTTCGAATCTCAATCCTGAAGTATTATTATGGCTTCTGATCGTATCACCTCTCGAGCTACTTGCCATGGTCTTATATATTAAGGCAATTTCACGCTATGAAATGTCACTGGTAGTCCCGTTTCTATCCCTTACACCACTCCTTTTATTAATTACAGGATATATCTTTCTTGGTGAAAAGGTGAGTATATTCGGAATTATTGGCGTCATAACAGTTGTGTGCGGAATTTATATAATGAATATCAGGGATATTGAGGATGGCTTACTTGAACCTTTTAAGAATATCTTCAAAAGCAGAGGGTCAATCTATGTTATTATAGTGGCTCTAATATATACAATTACATCTACTATAGGAAAAAGGATTGTAACGCTTGCTGGTCCTCAATTTATGAGCTTCTGGTATCTTGCATCTCTAACAATCGTATTATTCATATTCGTATTGATCAAACGCGAACCCATAACCCATTCACTTAAAAGCAACCTTCCACTCAATCTTTCTATAGGTACATTTGTAGGACTGGCTGCATTTACACTCTTTACTTCCTATCAATATATACCTGTGTCTTATGCAATAGTCCTCAAAAGGACATCTATTCTGTTTACCGTCCTATGGGGAAGAATCTTCTTTGGCGAATCTGAATTCAAAAAGAGAATTCTGGGAAGTCTTATAGTTCTTATAGGTGTTATTATTATCGTATTAAAGGCTTAAACCTCCTATGAACCCAGAGCCACTGATCAGGGTATTTTCTTATATAATCCTCAAGCAGACTGTTAAGTCTATTCATAGATTCGCAAACTGAGCT
>JBBISZ010000021.1:11770-15946 GCA_037441045.1 Deltaproteobacteria bacterium
GAGTCATCATTTAATCTTTGAGAAGGGAAGAACTCTACCTCAAATCTATTCTTCTCAATTCTCCTTAAAAAGACAGGCAGGATGGGAGCACCTGTCCTGATCGCAAGGATCTGAGGTGCAAATGTTGTATTTACCTCCTTTGAGAAGAATAGTGAAGGCCTTCCTCTCTTTGGTGGCATGTTCTGATCTATTACTATCCCCAGCTTCCCACCATCTCTTATAAAAGTAGACATCTCCGATGATTTTGCATCCTCCTTAAATACTCTCACCATTCGTTTGTTTCTTATATAATCAAGAAAACTTTGAAGAGGAGAAAATGAGCTTCTTCTACTTATTACTCCAATCTTTATATTTAACTCTAAAGACGCCCTTTCCAGAATATCCCAGTTTCCTGTATGAGCGGTGACAATAATAATCCCGCCATCTCTTAAACGCTCAAATTCTTCAATATTCTTATATTTCAGTATCACTCTCCTCTGTGAAATAAATTCAATAAAAGATGTGGCAAGGTTAATAAATACCTTAAGAGCAATCTTATTTGCCTCTTCCTCTCCAATACCAAGAGCCATTTTCAGGTTTTCAACAGCCACACTTCTCCTTATTCTCAAAAGATAAAACCAGATCCTCCCCAGCACCTCACCAATAAAATAAAAGAGCCATTCGGGCAGCAGTCTTAAGAAAAATCCCTTAATCCTGAGTAGAAGGCTCACATATCCTCTCCAGTTCTTGATCGCCCCCAATTATATCAATACCTATTCTTAGAACACATAGATTTTTTAGTTTTTTTACAATTGACCTGTCTCTCAAAATATCTTTTTCGGTTGTAAATATAAATTCTGCACCTGACATGTGCGCTGTATCCCTTATCCTTTCAATATCTCTTTCGGTATATCTATGATGATCACCAAATGATATATGTGTTACTGGTTTCAAGTTGAGACTCTTTAGAATATCTGTAAATCTCTCCTCTCTTCCAATACCCGAAAAGGATATAATATTTCCATTTATATGGTCAGGTTCAATACTCTCTCCATCCTCATATCTTATAATAGAATCCACTCTGAATTTTGAATAAATAAATCTTAAATTTTGATTATACTTCAAGAAAGATGCCTCTACATCATGATCTACCTTATAATCTTTATGGGACACAAACCAGATTATATCTGCCTCTTTAATAGCAGATAGCGGCTCCCTCAGTGGACCAGCGGGCAGACACTCTCCATTCCCGAATCTATCAAAAAAATCCACCACAACTACATTCAGATCCGATGACACCTTTAGATGTTGAAATGCATCATCCAGTATACAGACATTTATACCAGCATCCTTTATGGCTCGCTCTATAGCCTCCACTCTGTTTCTTGACGAATATACAAAGGCATCTTTTACCCTTACAAAAATCTCAGTAGCCTCATCTCCAAAGACATAACCTGAGTCCGAATCTTCCACCTGTCTTGATTTTCTACTCCTGTAATATTGTGATCCATAACCAGAATGTATAACTCCTACCCTGTAACCCCTTTTGATAAGATGCTCAGCCAGATTTATTACTACAGGTGTCTTACCTGTCCCGCCGTATGTCAGATTCCCAACCGCTATCGTATAACAACCACTTCCATGACTCTTCAATATCTTCTTTCTGTACAATTCCCTTCTAATTCTGGATAATTCTCCATAAAGATAGGCAGCAGGCTTTAACATCTTGAGCGTGATATTATCTTTATCATTTGAAAAATGAAGAGCCTCAATCTTTTTACTAATCTTTCCTTTCATACAGCCTTTCTGCCTCAAGTGTAATTATATCAGGGGATATCTCATTTATACAACTAAAACTTTTCATAGCCCTGCAGATAGAAGTCCCATACTCCGAACATGGGGAACATTTATATTCTGAATATATTGGCGAGATATATCTTGAGGGTGGTAACCACCTATAAGGTGATGTTGATCCAAATATAGCAACTGCTGGCACATTTAGGGCTGCGGCAATATGCATTGGACCTGAATCTGGCGTAATCAGAATAGAAAGAGACGAAATCAAAACTATCACTTCCTTTACACTATAAGAAGTTGTATCTACTATGTTCTTACATAGAGCCATAACATCTCTGGCAAGATCCCTGCTCAACTCCGTTCCTATCAGATAAACAGTAAAGCCCTTATCTCCCAGCCTCCTTGCAATTTCTATAATCTGCTCTTTTGAAAGTCTCTTGGATAGATGTCCTCCCTCAATATTAATCCCCGCTGAAACAGTTTTTGCCTCTCTTTTATAGTTGAGTACATAATTCCGATCTTTCATAACAATACCATTTTTTAGAAGGTAAGACCTATAGAGCTCAAGTATATGTGATTTGAAGTCGCTACATCCAGCCTTATTAAAAGTAAATATATCTCCTCGGGATAAAAGTTTTGACATAATTTTTGAAAAAGGCTTATTCTGCAGATCAAATACTACATCATATTTTTTCATTACCTTTTTCAATCGTAATGCCTCTTTGAACCTGCTATCTTTACGATCAAATGTTATTATCTCATTCAAATGAGGGTTATTTTCAAAAACCGCTTTATATCTCTCATCTACAAGTATATCCAGATTGTCATTTGTATAATTCTCTCTAATAGCCTTTATTACAGGAGTGGAAATCAGGAGATCTCCTAAAGAACTATATCTTATTATCAAAATATCCATAATCCTGCTTTATTTACAAAAAAATCTCTCTTTGAGTATGGCCTCAAAACTCGAGAGTTCATTACTTAGCGCATTTACCCTTTCAAGTAGAAGGGCAGATAGGCTCTCCCTTTTCTCATTATCACCCAATATTTCTAGTATCACATCTATAAGTCTGTCGGATGAATCTACCATAACAAGTCCGTAGCCCAATAAATATTTTACAATATCCTCAAAATTTCTCATATACTTCCCTGTAATAACAGGGACACCCCATATAGCAGGTTCAAGCACATTATGTCCACCCAGATCACATATTGAACCCCCAACAAACGCAGTATAGGCAAATGAATAAATGTAAAATAAATCCCCTATTGTATCCAGAATTATAACCCTTGAGCTACTCTGATTGTCTGAAAACTTACAGGAGGAAATACCTCTTGAGGATAGAGACTTTATTATTTGTGTCACCCTCTCCAGATGTCGGGGGGCTATGACAATCATAATATCATCAGAGCCTGAAATCAGGGTTTGAACAGCCTTTAATATCTCTTCCTCCTCCTCATAGTGAATTGAACCAAATACTATGAGCTTTTTAATATTTACAAATCTATCTCTGACATGAGAAGGGATCTCTCTGCTTTTCATACTAAACACACTATGATATTTTGTGTTCGTACAAATAATTATCCTTTCTTTATCCACACCGAGCGCTATTGCAGAATCCCTGGATTCTTCATTCCTTACAATCATAAGATCATATCTCGCAAAGAGATTTGAACTGATATATGATAAAAGTTTATAAACAAATAACCTCTCCTTTTTAATATTCCCATTAATAAGCACAATCTTTATCCCGCGTTTATATGCATGGTGGATTATTACAGGCCAGAATTCCGATGCCTCAACAAACAGAATAATGGGTCTAAAACTCCTTAAAAACCTTGAGACGGAAAATGGTATATCAAACGGCAGATATTCAAACCTTACTCTTTCAGCATAATATCTTTTTACAATCTCCCTGCCACTCTCAGTATTTGAAGTTATAAGTACATTGTAATCTCCCTTATTCTTTTCAAGATACACATCTATTACAGGCTTAATAGAGAGAATATCCCCGGCAGACGCCCCATGAAACCATATACAATCCCTGACATCAACCTCGGGTTTCTTTATATACAACCTTTTAAATATCGTACCTCTTATTCTTGGAAAAAGAAACAAAACAGGAAAAAACAAAAAGAAGAGTATTGTAAATATGACTTTATAGACGAATATCATCTTCTGATCTCTCGTATCCCATAAAAGAGATTCAAAATTTCACTCTCGGATTTTACATAACCCGTCATCTCGGGGACAGCAAATATTCTAATATCTTTATCTATCCCATTGATAAAATTATCAACCAGATTCTGTGACTCAGTTTTCAATCTTATTGATGAGGCAAAATATTTTTTGATGATATCTCTGAGTTTTTCATCCTGAATGCTATCAATCATTGTATC
>JBBISZ010000022.1:0-7527 GCA_037441045.1 Deltaproteobacteria bacterium
AGTATGGTAAAGAAACTATGTATGGATTTTCTGGGAGGTTTAAGTTTTTATGAACGCAGGAAGCAGAGCTGATGTAATAAGGACACTGATAGATTATTTTAAGGCTGATATAAAGGGTGTTTATATATTTACAGAAGAGAGAGAGGTGGGTAGAAGCCTTGTCAAAAAGACTTATTTGGATATGCAGGCAGATAGTGTATTATTTGAATACAGCCTGGATGCAGGACTCTACTCAGAAGAATACAGAAATATTGATATTTATAGGAGTAATCCAGCAAATGTTGAAAATATACGGGATATATCAGAGGCTATAGGTTATGTAATAAAGCAGGTAAAGAACGGCTGGATAAAAGACGGTTTCCCTGTGATAATATTTTATGATATCTCCAGCAGACTATCAAACGATGAACTCTTTGCTTCCAAATTTTATAGTGGGATAATGGAGTTTATAGAAAATGGTGGGTATTATTATATAATCTCAAGCCAGTCAATAGTTCCCCCGATTATTGAAAAGAGGGTATTTTATCTGGAAGTCCCCCTTATGGATAAGGTTGAGATAAGAAGGCTACTTGAAGATAAGTTGGGTCAGAATAAGGTAGAAGTTTCAAGTGAATATACCAAGGAAAAGGTAATAAATGCGTTATATGGACTTACTGAGAGTGAGATTGGGAGTTTAATAAACCTATCAATTAATGATAAGGTTCTGGATGATGAGGATATAAAAAGAATAAATACGCTGAAGAAGAATATTATTAAGAAGAGCGGGCTTCTTGAATTTGTAGTTTCTTATGAAAATCTGGACAATATTGGTGGATTTGTTAATCTTAAGAAGTGGGTAAAAAGGAAAAAAGAGATAATAGACCGAATTGAAGAGGCAAAGAAGTTCGGAGTAAATATACCAAAAGGGATATTGTTGTTTGGTATGCCGGGCTGTGGTAAATCCCTTTCGGCAAAGGCTATAGCAAATATCTTTGGTATACCATTATTGAGGCTTGATATGGGACTGATTCTTGGACCTTATGTGGGTATGTCGGAGGAGAATATAAGGAAGGCGCTGAGGCAGGCAGAATCAATATCCCCATGTGTCCTATGGATTGATGAGATAGAAAAAGCTCTTGCAGGAGTGGGAGGAAGCGGAAGAAGTGCCGAGGTTACTACAAGGATATTCGGTTCACTTCTTACATGGATGCAGGAGAAGAAACAGATGGTATTTGTGGTTGCAACTTCGAATAATATTTCGGGCCTCCCAGCAGAGTTTTTGAGAAAAGGGAGATTTGATGAGATATTCTTTGTGGATTTCCCTGATGAGAGTTCAATGAAGGAGATTATTGAGATCCATCTAAAAAAGAGAGGCAAAGGAGAATGGATAAAGAAACTACCGATTGATGATATGGTTAAAAAGACTACAAATTACTCAGGTGCAGATCTTGAATCCATAGTATCTGATATAATTGAAGAGGCATTTATAAAAAGGTCAGATGAGCCAGACCTCTCATATATAGAGAAGGTTTTGAAGAGTTATATACCTCTAAGTGAAAGTCTGAAGGATGAGTTAAGTGAAATGAGAAAGAAGTGTGAGAAGTATAAATTTGTAAATGTAGATAAATAGATAAAGGAGGAATTAGTTATGACGACAGAAGTTAATGGAATTGGCAATTTTATAAAAGAGTTTATAGAAGATTATGAACAGATGGGAAAGGATAAAGAACCAGAGTTATGGTTGAAGGAGGCGATTGCTCGAAAAATACCTGGTATAACAGAGGAAGAGGCAGAAAAGATAAAAAATGAGCTCTTAAAAGGGATAAATAGATACAGAGAGGCAAGGGAGAAGAAGACAACCTTATCTTCTGTATTAAAGAATGCAGGACAGTATGCTAAGGATTTGTACAAGAAGGTTATGAAGGAGATAGAGGAGTTGCTTAAAAGGACAGGAATAGATGATCAATCAGTAATAGATAAAATTAAAGAGGAGGAAGAAAATGAATAAAGATAAGAATATCCTGGATATGGTAAATGCAGGTGCTTATTATATTGCAAACAGGGCGGGAGCATACGGTGGTCCAGATATGAATGTAGCAGATATTGGTGTTGGCGGCGCTACTCAGACAGATCTATTTGAAACAGAAAGTATGTATAAAGACGGAAAAATAAATCAGCAGCAGTATAAGAATGAGGTAGCAAGTATTTATAAGGCTTCGGCTGTTGCAATTATTAGAAATCTAATAGATAAAGGGATTGATGCAGTTGCTAATTTTGTTACTATGAAATTCCCTGTTATTGCAGCTGTGGTTGCTCCTGTGGTTAATGTTGTAAAGAGTTTTGTTTATGGTGCTGTAGAAAAGAAGGTTGTTAATACAGCTTCAAGGGTTTTTAAGTGGATAAAAGAAAAATTATTCGGTTAAAAAAAGGTTTTTTATGATTCAGAATATCGGAGGATTTCAGAGAGTCTGTGCTACTTGTGAATTCTGGAGTGGTATGAGGAATCCTGATTTTATGCAGATGAATGTTGTGGTGGATGTCTTAAACTCGGCTGGTGTGTGTATGAGGAACGGTTGTCCGTTTTTCAGGTCGAGGACTCAGCCTTTTAATTCCTGTAATTACTGGGAAAAATGGGGAGTGTTGAGATAGTTTGATTGGGAATAACAGAACTCTATAATAAATAAAAATATTGGGGGTGAGTTGAAAGATATGATCTATTTAATTTTATTATCTTTAAGATGTAATTAGATTTTTTCGTGAGTTGTATGTTTTATTTGTTTTTCTTTAACAGTCTATCTGCGATTTTGTCTCCAAGTTCGTCCCGAATCATCTTCTCTACTCTTTTCTCAAAATTATCTCTTTGTTCATCTGAGTCAAATATAAATTTTATACCCATTCCCTGTGGCAGTATTGAACCTTTTGAATGTTCTTCCTTTTCTCTGATCCATACTACCTCGGCGTTGAGGTTTATTTCCTCGGGGCTATCTGAGAGTCTGATAATAAATCTGAATCTGGTTCCCACGGGAAGAAAGTTGGAAGTCCTGATAAAGGTTCCACCGAGTGAAATGTTGTTGATATAATCATAAAAAAATGTATTCATGTGTGAATATGTTATTGGGATCTCAATTGTCGCTCTGCCTGATGCTCTTTTGTCATTATTTTTATTGTCCATATCTTTTTATTTTCTCCTTTAATTCAGAAACTGAGATGTCCAATTTTTCTGCAACTGAATTTAGATCGCCGTTATATAACTTCATTGCATTTGTAATAATCTCCTGTTCTATCTGATAAAGTGGTTTGATCTTAATGAATCTATCGGCATAATCCATATAATCTTTCAATCCTGTCTGTTGAAATATTATTGAGGTATCCTCTATCTTGTCTCCTCTGGCAAATAGGATAGCGCGTATCATTACATTCTTTAGTTCTCTTACATTTCCGGGCCAGTTATATGATATTAACTTATCCTTTGCCTGAGATGTGAGGGTGAGCTCCCTTGTGGGTGCAAATCTCTTAAGAAATCTCTCTGCAATGGGGATTATATCCTCTCTTCTCTCCCTGAGAGGTGGAATATGAAGGTGTATCACACTCAGTCGGTAGAACAGGTCATCTCTAAATTGATTATTTTTTGTTGCCTCGTCAAGATCTTTATTTGTTGCAGAGATGATGCGGGTGTTTACTGTAATTGGTCTATTGGAGCCAACGCTTCTTATCTCTCCATATTCTATGGTTCTCAGGATCTTTGCCTGAAGGTCCAGAGGCATATCTCCAATCTCATCTAAGAATACTGTCCCGTCTGTAGCCTCCTCAAATATACCCTTACGATTGGCGACCGCACCTGTAAATGAGCCCTTTGTGTGTCCAAAGAGTTCACTCTCAAGTACCTCCCTGGAGATGGATGAGCAGTTGAGTGGTATGAATATCTTATCTGATCTGCTGGAACTCTTATAAATTGCCCTTGCAACGAGTTCTTTTCCTGTTCCTGTCTCTCCTGTAATTAGTATGGGAATATCTGATGGTGCCACCTTTTTGATGAGTGCAAAGAGTTGTTTCATCTGATTTGAAAAGCCTGCAATTCCGCAAAATTCGGTTGAATCATCCATCTCCAGATTTACTGATGAATGCTCAATTCTGAGGATCATCTCGGTCTTTCCAATACGGATTATTGAGCCTGATTTGATTTCTGCATCTCTGGTCCTTACACCATTTACCTGTGTGCCGTTGCGCGAAAAGTTGTCTCTGATAAAATATCTTCCATTTTCAAAGAAGATTGTGCAGTGTCGCTCAGATACAAATTTGTCTTTTATGGTGAGATCTGATTTTTCTGAAGAACCTATTGAGATATGCCTATCTTTTGGAAGATGGAATATTCTCTCATTTTCGCCTTCTTTTATAACCAGATATGCCTTTTTGATCTCCTGTTCGGATATATCCTCAGATAGAACCGCAGTAGAGATGGATCGTTCTTTGATTTTGTCTTTGAATACAAAGGTTAATGACCCTGCCTCAATCCTGTCTCCACTGGTGAGTACCATCTCGGAATAGACTGATTTGCCATTTATCCTCAGGTCAGATCTTCCATTTTTTCTTATAACAAACCTATCGCTATTCTCAGTTATCTCAAAGTGAAACTCATCCAGCCCTGAATCCGGTATTGAGATATCACACAGGAGAGAGGAGCCGACCTTTACATCGCCATTTTCAATCCTGAGAATGATGTTCTCAGAATTTTCTTTTAGTATGGAGAGTGTTGCCTCGTTTTCGTTATCTCTTGGATTCATCCAATCTTCTCAAACCCTCCATTATAAGTCCGTCGGTACTTCTATTTATGGTGGCGCCGAGCATAAGCACATCTGGGTCAAGATTGAATGTTCCATCATCCCATCCCACTATCTGGTAGAATGCCTCCTCACCTCTCAGACCGCCGAATATGGCATCCACCACTCTGCCTGAGTCAAGATATATCTCGCCCGTACCTTTACTGCTTGTAATAGAGAGGAGACCTGTTCGTCTTGCATTGGAGAGTATCTGAAGTATATCGGGGATGGAGATCTCGGAGAGAGAACCTGAGACACCCCTCTGCTTCTTCTCCTCAAATGACTTCTGTTGATTAAAGTTTTCTATCGTCTTCTTTGCTTTTAAGACAAACACATCCTGAGAATAAGGCTTTGTAATATAGTCGACAACTCCAAGGTTGAGTCCTCGTTCTACAGAGGCGGGGTCGCTTACTTTGGAGAGTATAATTACCGGTACCGAGGCATATCTGTTATCCTTCCTCAAAGAGTATATGAAATCAAATCCGTCGTTTGGGGTAATATCCACCTCTGTTATTATCAGATCGAAATTGTTATTCTTGAGAGCCTCTTTTGCCTTTTCTGTGTCTCTTACAGTTACCACATTGAATCCCTGCTGGGTCAGTTTAAAGTCCAGCATTGTAGCATTTTCGGTGTCGGGATCAGCTATGAGTACCCATGGGCTCGCAGCGAGTATCTTTTTCTTCATCTCTTCGTTGCTCAGAATCTGGGAGAAGATATTTACAAATTTTGGGTCAAAGAGGATCTCTGAATTCATCTTGAGTATGTTTAATGCCGTTGGGATATCAAAGGTCTTGTTTGCATAGTTGTCGGGATTGTGGATCATGTCCTCAAATGCATCTATGATTGCAATAATTCTGCTGCCTTTTGGTATTTTATCCTGAGATAGTTCATCAGGTATTCCTGAACCATCGTAAAATTCATAAAGATGTGTAAGGATATTAATGGTCTCAGAGGGTAGATTTATCTTTGAAAATAGTGAAACGGGTAGATTGTAAGAGGATTTTGCTGCCTCGACATATCTATCATCTGAGTGCATGGAGAGGAGGGTGATATGCATATCAGATCTCTTCCCGACTTCATGTAGATATGCTGCAAGTTCTATATAAAACATCTCCTCTTTTGTTGCCCCAACTCTCTCAGCAAGTGAGACAGCCTTTTTTGCTACAATTGAAGAATGTCCCTTCTGCCCGCCTTTTATGGTATCCAGAATATTGGCAAAGGTGTTAATAAGTTCAAGTAGTTTCTCATCGGCAAGAGCCCACATCCCTGTAACCCTGTCCTGGGTTTTTTCAACCACTATATCCTTTGTGTCTTCTTTGAGCATGCTATCGGGGAGCTCTGCAATCAGGGGGGAGAGTTCCACTTCGCCATCCTGTTCTATCTCTTCCTTGATTTCCTCTGTGGATGTTTTATCACTGAAAAGCATACGAACTATACTGTCTATGTCTTCATAAATACTATCCTGTAGATTGTCAAATGCGGAGGCGTCGTTAAAAAACCCTTTCTTGATAAGTGCATTTATTGCAGATGGAAGGGCTACATATATATTTGTGTTCATCCCATGCATTATCTCTCTTATCTCCTCAATCTTTCTGTTGTCAAAAGGGTAAGACATTACAAAGACAACGGCACCCGACTCAGGTTCAATATAGATAGGCATTGCTGTTAGTTTCTGTGCCCTATCTGAGGATATATAACTGAGTACCTTCTGAGAAAATTTTAATTTGCTCAATTTTTCGGTTGAGACATATTTGGTCTTTTCTATTGTGGCGAGGTATTTTAAGAGGGATACCTCATTTATAAGTCGCAGTTCCAGAACCGCATTTAAGAATGTTGTGTTTGATCTCTTTACCCACTCGTCGGCATATTCAAGTTGATACTGGTTTATCAGACCCATTGAAAGCATTGAATCTCTTATTGCGTTGTCTGACATTACTTTTCATCCTTCTTCATCAGTTCTATTAGATTCATTTGAGAAAATGGTCTGAATCCTTCAAACTCATCAGAATACTGCTCTGAACCTGTCTGGCCATTTGAGCTTCTAAAGAGTGAACGTTCGTACATCTTCTGATATGCCGTCCACCTCTTCCCATTCTCCCTCTCAAAAATCTTCTTCCAGTTTTCAATACGGGCATCCATCTCGTCGACAAAGGAAATTATTAATGCCTCCATTGTAACGGGCACTTTTGGAGAGCCTTTGGACATATCTCCGTGATGAGATAAAAGTATGTGTCTGAGCTCGTAGGCGAGGTTTTCAGGAAATCCATCTACTCTATCAATTAGAGATTTCAGGATACTATCGCCTATAACTATATGTCCGAGTAGTTTGCCCTCATCTGTATAATCAAAGAATGAATCTATCGAGAGTTCCTTTATCTTTCCAATATCATGCAAAAATGCCCCAAGCAGCAGTAGATCCCTGTTGATCATGGTGTAGTGTCCCGCAATAAAATCAACAACCTTCATCATAGAAAGAGAGTGATATAGAAGCCCGCCCACAAAGTTGTGGTGAATCTCCTTTGCAGCAGGTGCCTTCTTTATCTGCTCTACAAGGCCTTTGTCATCGTATATTGCATAGACCAGCCTCTTGAGATTTGGATCAGTAATTGTGTTGAGTAACTGCTTTGTCTCATCCCACAACTTTGAGATAGGAACAGGGCTTATGGGGAGATAATCTTCAATTCTAAAATCCCCTTTTTCTACTTTGTTGATACTGTTGATTCTAAGCTGG
>JBBISZ010000022.1:7537-15842 GCA_037441045.1 Deltaproteobacteria bacterium
TGGCCTGATAGCTCTGTGCTATGGCATCTATCATCACAACATCTCCACCTTCGAATTTATCGGCAAATTCCTGAACATTCTCCCACACCCTGCCTTCTATGTCGCCGGTTCTGTCTGAAAGCAGAATGTTTATATATGGATCGCCTTTTTTGTTGAGGGGCATAGCCTTTGATCTAACCAGAAATGGAGCATTTATCTTTTGCTTTTCTTTTATATCTTTTACAAAGACTGATTTTTCAACCATGGACGCCTCGGTTCAGGATAACAATTATTATCATTTTAGAATGAAAAATCAAACATAAAATATTTTTTCCAGTTATACCTCTCAAACATTATAAAAAAAGATTTATTATTTTTTATTGCATGATTGTAAATATAAATATTTTTCATTAAATCAGAGTGAATTTTTTTTATCTTACCTGTTTCTTGAGTTGCGAATAGAATTTGAAAGTACTTAATACAAATTAAAATCAGATTGGAATTGAAAGGTATGTTTCAATATTCATTTGACAGATGGTATTAAAAACCTGTATAAGAATCTCCAGTATTTTCTTTAAGAGGGACGATAACAGGCAAAATTATGAACAGGACTGCGAAAATTACTTTAGAGGACGGAACTATATACTCAGGTGTATCTTTTGGTTATGAATGTAATGCAGGAGGTGAGATTGTCTTTAATACAGGTATGACGGGATATGTTGAGACGCTCTCAGATCCCTCTTATAGAGGACAGATACTGGTTCTTACTTACCCACTGATAGGAAATTATGGTGTGCCTGCAGAGACACTTCACACGGGTCTGCCACATCCTTATGAATCCCCCGCCATGCAGATTCAGGGGTTGATAGTATCCAGGTATGAGGATAAATACTCGCATTTTGCAGCAGAGAAGAGTCTGAGAGAGTGGCTTGTGGAATCTAAAGTGCCTGCAATTATGCGAGTTGATACACGTTCTCTTACAAAGAGAATAAGAGAAAAAGGGACGATGATATCGGAGATATCCATTGAGGGCGTCAGTGTCCATAAAGAGGATGTGGATATGAGAAGAGTCGTAAGCCTCGTCTCAAAATCGGGAATTTATGAGTATAATGGAGACAGGTCCATGGGGAAAAGGGTGATGCTCATTGATTGCGGAGTAAAACATAATATTATCCGTTCGCTATTGAAGAGAGGAGTGGATATAGTAAGAGTGCCTTATGATTTTGATTTCTCATCGGATGATATGGACTGCAGCGGGATTCTTATTTCTAATGGTCCAGGAGACCCCAAGGATCTCCCACAACTTGTAAAAAATATCTCTTTTGCAATAAAAAATAAAAAGGCTGTGTTTGGTATATGTCTTGGACATCAACTCATAGCACTCGCCACAGATGGGGACACATATAAGATGAGATATGGGCACAGGTCTCAGAATCAGCCCGTCAAATCAGTTATAGAAAATCAATCATTTATTACGAGCCAGAACCATGGTTATGCAGTCAGGCGGGATAGACTTCCAAAAGATTTTTTTGAATGGTTTATAAATGTAAATGATGAGACCAATGAAGGTATAAGACATAAGCGACTCAGGGTGATGAGTGTGCAGTTTCACCCCGAGGCATTTCCAGGCCCTGTGGATGCTGGTGTGTTGTTTGATGAGTTTGTAGATATGTTATGAGAAAGTGAGAAGAATGGATGGCATTATCAAGACCGGAGAATGTTTTAATTCTGGGTTCAGGGGCACTCAAGATAGGTGAGGCGGGAGAGTTTGACTATTCGGGCTCACAGGCGATAAAGGCAATAAAAGAGGAAGGGATAAGGACAGTACTTATCAATCCAAACATAGCAACCATTCAGACATCAGATGGGATGGCAGATGAAATTTATTTACTTCCTGTAAATCCCGAATTTGTGGAGGAGGTAATAAAAAAGGAACATATAGACTCAATCCTCCTGTCGTTTGGTGGACAGACGGCGCTCAACTGTGGGATAGAGTTGCAAAGATCGGGTATTCTGGATAAGTACGGTGTTAAGGTGCTCGGTACTCCAGTAAAGTCTATAATGGATACTGAGGATAGACAGCTCTTCTATGAGAGATTAAACGAGATAGGTGTCAAATGTGCAAGGAGCAGGGCGTGCTACTCTCCTCTTAAGGTAAGAGATGCTGCAAAAGATATAGGTTATCCAGTTATGTTGCGTGGGGCTTTTGCGCTCGGTGGTCTTGGCTCTGCGATTGTCAATTCAGAAGAGGAGTTAGACAGGATAATTGATAAAATATTTTCAATGGTTCCTCAGGTGCTGGTGGAGGAGAGTCTCAGGGGATTTAAGGAGATAGAGTACGAGGTGGTTCTGGACAGTTATGGAAATGGTATTACTGTCTGCAATATGGAAAATCTTGACCCTATTGGTGTTCATACTGGCGAATCCATTGTGGTAGCACCATCTCAGACACTCAACAACCATGAATATCATATGCTGAGGGAGATAGCATTAAAGACCATAAAACATCTTGGCATTATTGGTGAATGTAACATTCAATATGCGCTCAATCCCGATAGTGATGACTACAGGGTGATAGAGGTCAATGCGAGGCTCTCACGATCATCTGCTCTTGCATCCAAGGCTTCAGGATATCCTCTTGCTTATATAGCAGCCAAACTGGCTCTTGGCTATAATCTAACCGAACTTCCAAACAGGATTACACACAGGACAAAGGCGTTTTTTGAACCTGCGCTCGATTATTGTGTTGTTAAGATTCCGCGCTGGGATCTGGAGAAATTTGCAAAGGTAGAAAAGACCATCGGCTCTTCAATGAAATCCGTAGGTGAGGTGATGGCGATAGGGAGGGACTTTCTTGAGGCACTTCAGAAGGCGCTTAGAATGATCGGGGTTGGTGTTGAGGGTCTGGAGGGAGAGACGATGAGATTGGTAGATTATAAAGAGGCAATCTCCAATGCAAACCCATACAGGATTTTTGCAATTGCAAATGCACTCAGAAATGGAATCTCTATTGAACAGATTTATGAATGGTCCAGAATAGACAGGTGGTTTCTCGAGCAGATAAACAGGGTAATTTATTATGAAAAGTTGATTGAAAATAGCAGAGAGTTGAGTCGTGATCTTCTGCTCGATCTCAAAAAGGCGGGATTTAGTGATAATCAGATCGCAAGGCTCTCCAGAACCTCACCGGATAGGATTTCTGGACTACGAGAGGAATATGATATTCATCCTGTTAGAAGGCAAATAGATACGCTTGCAGCAGAGTATGAGGCTGATACCAACTATCTCTATCTCTCTTACGATTCTCAGGAGGACGAGGCTATAACGGGAGATAAGCCAAAGGTGCTTATTCTCGGCTCAGGCGTTTATCGCATAGGAAGTAGTGTGGAGTTTGACTGGAGTTGTGTAAATACTATTGAAAGGGTAAAAGAGCTCGGCTATGAGACTATCCTTATAAATAACAATCCTGAGACGGTCTCCACAGATTTTGATGTCTGTGACAGACTTGTCTTTGATGAGATCTCGCTCGAGACGGTTATGGAGGTGGTGAGACTTGAAAAACCAGCAGGTGTAATAATCTCTGTGGGCGGGCAGGTAGCAAATAATCTCGCCACCAGCCTAGCGGAGAGGGGCGTTAAAATTCTCGGAACACACAAATTCTCCTTACTCTGTGATAGTCTGAATATAGAGCAGCCCATCTGGATGGAGTATACAGGCAGAGAGGATATAGATGAGATAATAGAAAAAGTAGGCTTTCCACTTCTAATACGCCCGAGTTATGTCCTTTCGGGCTCTGCGATGAGAGTTGTACGCAGCCGTGAAAGTCTTATTACATATCTGGAACGAGCAGCCCTTGTGTCCAGAGAATACCCTGTGGTCATCAGTCATTATGAAGTAGGAGCTAAGGAGATTGAGATAGATGCAGTTGCTAAAGAGGGTGAGATACTCGTCTGGGCTATTTCAGAGCATATTGAGAATGCAGGAGTTCATTCAGGGGATGCAACTCTTGTACTACCACCTCAGAGACTTTATCTTGAGACCATCAGGAGGATAAAGATTATATCCAGAAGACTTGCCAGAGCATTGAAGATTTCAGGTCCGTTTAATATTCAGTTTCTTGCAAAGGACAACAATCTGAAGGTTATAGAATGCAATCTCAGGGCGTCCAGAAGTATGCCATTTGTCTCCAAGGCTACGGGTGTAAATTATATAAAGATTGCCACCTCTGTTATGCTGGGCGATAGGATACCGCCTATCGAAAACAGGGCGCTGGATCTGGACTATGTGGCTGTAAAGGCCGCTCAGTTCTCTTTCAGAAGGCTTGCGGGCGCAGATCCTGTGCTGGGCGTGGAGATGGCATCAACCGGAGAGGTTGGGTGTCTGGGTGATGATATAAATGAGGCACTTTTAAAATCTATGATCTCTACAGGCTTTACTATCCCTGAAAGTTCTGTTCTCTTCTCCGTTGGTTTAGAATCTGATAAATCTGCACTTCTGGAATACGTCTTTATGCTTGTAAAAGAGGGGTTTAAGATCTACGCCACATCTGGTACTGCAGAGTATTTTAGACGCTACGGAATAGAATCTGAGACCGTATACAAATTATCAGAGAATAGTTCGCCCTCAGTTGTGGATATCATAAAAGAGGGGAAAGTTGATCTTGTTGTTAATATCCCATCGGACTACGGCTTTCAGGAACAGATGGATGGATATGTTATAAGAAGGGCAGCAATAGATTATGGAGTCTCACTTATTACAAATCTACAGTTAATAAAGGCTCTTATTTCTGCAATAGTCAGATACAGACACAACGAGATAAGCCTCAAACCACTGCCAGTAAGTAGTTATAGGAAGAGACAATCTAATTAATGCTTTAGTAAAGATCTTCTTGAGTGAAAAAACTGATATTATACCATTGCCATCACAGAATCTGTGATTCTTTAATCAGTGTAATATCACCATTCTCGATAAAAAAATGGCAAGAATAAATTCTTTTTGTTCTATTGATCTATTAGTACTTATTTGGATCAGATTGAAACTCAGCAAAACATATTTAATACCCGATAATAATTACTGATGCTAAAAATAAGGCAATTTGCTATATTTTGTGCTATATAAGTATCGTCATTTTCTAATTGTGTTTGAGTTTTCAGGAAGAGATTTATGAAGGCGTATAGAGTAAGGACGGATGTGGTTATTACCCCATTTATGGAGCATGTTCAGGATTCTCTCATTGGATTTAAGAGACTTCAGGATTATCAGAGGGATGTACTTGCTGATTTTGATATTGATATTGTGGATGTTCAACATATTGATCAGATAGAAGATAAGGATTTTATACTCTTTTATGATAATGTCTATTTCACCCGCAGATGTATAAAATACTTTCTAAAGGCTCTAAGAGTGAAAGACAGGTCTGCGAGGCTTGCAATACCCGATTCATTATTTGTTAGAAAATATGAGCCTCTTCAGGATTTGCAGTATATAGAGAGAGAAAATATAAAGGGCAGGGCATATAACCTCTTCTATATCAAAGACAGAGAATCGCTAAATGGTTTAGATAGTATAGAACCGTTGTTTATCAAATTTAAGGAGATTGTATACAGGCAGCCGATTCCACCAAATATGTTCGGCAAACACTTCTTTGAACAGCCTGTCACGACCTCCATTGCCTTTCATATAAATCACTGGGTTAATCTCCTCAATGCCAATCAGATGGAGATAATTGTAAAATGGGTGGAATATATTACCTCTCACCCATTCTGGGTAATATATAGATTATTACTCGCTACAATAGCCTTCTTGTTTTCAGGAATAATCAATATTTTAAGGTTTAATAGTCTTTCATCTTCTTTTTCAATGGAAAATTTTATTGGCACGATAATGCGGTGGATGAATGTAATTGGTAAAAACTGCGAGATACATCCAAGTGCAATTCTTGAATTCTGTATAATTGGAGACAATGTAAAGATTGGTCCCCAGTCTTATCTTAAGGCATCTGTTATAAACGATAATGTAATTATTGAGGAGAAGACCAAGATAACTTTTTCAATGATAGATAGAAACTGCTATATAAGCCAGATTACCATTCTTAATGGAGTTGTAGCATACCCCGATGGGGATGTATGCATTGATGGGATGCAGTTCTGTATGTCGGGAAGGAATGTCAAACTTACAGGGCTTGCAAGACCGATGGATTTAAAATACGGTGGAAAGATATCTGTCATCTACAGGAAAAAACCATGTGAGGTAAACCTTGAGATTCTCGGCTCCTGTTTTGGACATAGATGTTTTATTGGCCCTGATATATATATTGCACCTGCAAGAGAGATTCCGAATGATGCCGTGATAGTTCCACACCAAAATGATGTTCTTTACAAAATACCTGAACAGATCAGACCCGGTGTCCCGATGGTGATTGAAGATGGTACGCTTAAGGAGTTTTCGATTGAGAAGAAACAGTAGCAGAATGGTAACTTACACGCTCTTTCTTATATGTAGAAATAACTCTCTGATTCTCAAAAGATCATTGCCAATAATACTCTCCTCCACAAGAGCCGATCATATAATTGCCTTTGATTCTGAATCTGAGGATGAGACTGTAAATATACTTAAGCAGAGTGGGATAAGAGTAATAAATATCCCAAAAGAGCAGTTTGGACACGGCAGGACAAGAAATCTATCACTGAGATATTCGTATTCGGAGATATTTGTCTTCTTAAATGGGGATGCAATCCCGGCGGATGGATGGTTTACCAATCTTATAAATTCAGCCAGAGATTATGATGCAGCATTTTCAAGACAGATACCAGATGAAAACTGCGACCCACTCAGAATTACTGACCTCTTACATCATCCGTACTTTAAGAGTGATACGGAGATAATTATTGATAGTAAATCCCGGGAGAGAATAATGTTTGATACAGTATCCTGTGCAATAAAAAGGGAAGTCCTGAATAGATACAATTTTCCCGATGTCCCATTTGGCGAGGATCTGATCTGGGCAAGACAGATTGTCTCAAAAGGTGGCAGGATTATTTATGTACCGGAATCCATGGTTGTTCACTCGCACTCTCTTTATAGGGATTTTTCTTCTATTGTAAAAAGGCATTTTGAGGAAGGAAGGCTCTCTTCAACTGCGGGTGAAAAGATTGATATTGATTATATACTTAGATTTCTTCCGTCGGCATTTGTTCTTGATGCAATAACATTATACTTTTTAAACAATCTAAGTGATTTTGAAAAACTATTCTGGCTAATTAAAGAGCCTCTCTTGAGATATTTACAACTCTTATCTTTTATAGCAGGCTTGAATCATGATAGAATTCATGATATCTTAAAGAAGAGACTACAATGGGAAAGATGAGAATGAAGATAATTCTGGCTGTAGTTGTACACTATGGTGATTATAATATTACCAGAGAGGCAATAGAATCTATTAGAAATGGAGAGATAGAGCCTGATATAGCTGTAGTCTGTAAGGAGGAGGATCTACTGTTCTTTGAAAGTTGTGATGTAATAACTATTGTAGATAATAAAAATAAGAGTTATGCAAGCAGACTGAATATCGCTATTGAATATGCCATAGACAGGAAATATAAATATCTTGTTCTTGCCAATAATGATATAATTGTTGGCTTTAATACAATATCGAGTATGTTCAGGTTTTTATCAAATCATGATTCCGGATTTATTGCTGCTCCTTTGATCTTAAAAGAAGACAGGAGAGTAGAATCTGCAGGGATAAGAATTAATCTTTTTACAGGAAGGCACTATCATTATTACAACGGTAAAAAGGTAGAAGATATTGTGCTGAAACTTTCACCTGCGCCTGTTCCCGAAGAGGTTCTGGACCTTGCGAAATCTTGTGATCCTCTAAATGGACTTTTATTGAACACTGAGATTTTTCCAGATGCCGTTGCAGGAACCTTTATGATGATAAAGACTGAAAGTATAATTGATATATGTTTTGATGAAGATATAGACTATTACTTTGAGGATGTACTGTTCTGTCTGAAGGCAGGAAAAAAGGGGGTAAAAAGTGTGGTATTACCATATTGCTGTATTATTCATCGTGGCTCTCAGGGTACAAAGATGTTCGAAACAAGGAGAATAGCCTCAATGGTAACAGCCAATCATATGAAAGTTATAAGAAGATTTTCTCCACTCAAAAATACATTTCTTGAGGTGATCCCTCTGGCTTCGGTGGTGGGTCTAAATCTTTTGTATTTTTCACTTAAGGAAAAAAAACCTGTTGATGCCATTCTGGGTGTAGCAGATGGGGCCTTCAGGGAACTTCTCGGGAGGAAGGATTGAAAAAGGCTAT
>JBBISZ010000023.1:0-15633 GCA_037441045.1 Deltaproteobacteria bacterium
CGTGCTCTGTAAGCCATCAAACGTTCAAGCCTACTTCATAATGATGTTTTAAAAACAGTTCTGAATGCATCCCTTTAGATAAGTCAAGAAGGGAGATAATGGGATTTCCCATATTGGTTAGCATGAAAAGGAGCTGCCTCTTTATCTCAGAAAACTCTCTACTCTTTATCTCATACTGATTTGAATCCTGATTGTACGCATAGGTAAACAATTTATTCCTTCTACAAAAATCCTCTGTCATAAATTCATCTATAAATGTCTAATCTTCTTACCTCAAAGATCTTCTGAATGCCCTGATTGAGTTTTAAGTCCCAGTTGCGCTTTCTTGTCATATCATCACATTCCTCATAATCTCGCCCAAATTTACCCTTGTTCCATCTATCCTCTATGTCTCTGAATAATTCAAGACCTATTTTATAAGGGTTGAAACCACCAGGCTGGATGGCGACCGTACCAGAGTGGTGATCTGCATAGTCAATCAGTTCATCGTCTTTTAATGCCATCATCGTCATAATACGAGAATGCCAGAAAGTAGCCCAGCCTTCATTCATAATCTTGGTCTGTCCCTGAGGTGCAAAGTAGTATGCCTCTTCTCTGATTATTGAGAGAACATCCTGTTGCCATTCTTTGAGTGGGGCATTATTAATTAAGAAGAGTAGAATATCTCGTGGGTTTGAAATTGTATTTGAAATAATCTTCTCAACTTTTTCATCTTTTGAATCCTGTTGAGATTTGTTATCCTCCTCACTATTGTCAGGATTTATAAAATGCGACATATACTCTTTTTTTACAGGAAATTTCTTTTTTTGAACATTAATATCATCCTGTGAACTTTCAGAACCCTTTCTTTTAATATAAGGAGAATGTATATCTATCAGATTATCAATGGAGAGGCATATATCAATGAATTCTTCAACCGCCTCAATACCAAACCTATCTATATATTTTTTTATTCTGGTAGCATGATTTGCAGTCTCATCCATCATCTTTCTATTTGTATGTCTGAAAAAGATATTATTTTTGAAAAAATCACAGTGGGCATACACATGAGCCATTACAAGCTTCTGATCAACCTCTTTATTTGAATCCAGAAGATACGCATAGCAGGGGTCATTATTAATTACCATTTCATATATTCGCTGTAAACCGTATGAATAACCTTTGGAGAGTTCCTCATATTCCATACCAAAGCGCCAGTGAGGATATCTGTTGGGAAAACCACCGTAGGCGGCTATCATATTTATTTCTTCCCATGGTAGTAGTTCAAATATTACTTCAAAGAAATCAAGCCCACATTTTCTGGCATATTCCTCTATTTTTTCTCTTATCCTGATGAGATTTTCGGTCAATGCCATAACTATCTGCCTTTACCAAGAAAAGTTTTTATTGAATCATAAATAGCATCTCTATCCTGAATAAATGATAGCGAAATATTCTCAGTATCTGAGAAATTTTCTTCAAGTATTTTTAGAAAATCTCCCTCTCCATAATGACTAGCTACCTGTCCATAACAGAATAAATTTATTCTGTTGAGAATTCTCCCTGAGAGCGTTTCTATACATACTTTGTTGTCATCGTCGCCCCAGTTTTCCCCATCGCTAAAATGAAATGCATAAATATTCCATTCATCAGAGGAATAACTCTTTTCAAGGATTTCAGAGAGGAGAATATAGGCACTGCTAATCATGGTCCCGCCACTTTCTCGCAGAGAGAAGAATGCCTCTCTATCCACCTCTCTTGCGGCTACATCATGGACAATGTACCGCGTCTCCAATCCGGGGTAATGTTTTCTGAGCCATGCATCTATCCAGAATGATTCAATCCTCACAATATCCTTCTGCTCATCACCCATAGAACCTGAAATATCCATTAGATAAAATATAACAGCATTTGATTCAAGGGTTCTCATAGGTTTGCCTGCCTTATACCTTATATCCTCCTTGACAGGGATAATTATCGGGTTGTCCAGTCTGTATGTTCCTGATGCTATTTGTCTTTTGAGAGCCTCCTTGTATGTCCGCTTGAAGTGTCTAAGACTCTCCGGGCCTATTCTGGAAATAGATCTATATCTTGTCCTTATGCTCTCAATCTTGTGTTTCCCTCTCGGCTGTATTCTGGGAAGTTGAAGCTCCTCCCCAAGTATATCTGCAAGTTCATCGATTGTCAGTTCCACTTCCATTATGTGAGCGCCAGGTTGATTGCCAGCCTTTCCCTTTCCTGCCTGACCCTCATCTCCCTGTCCTATGGGCGTTCCAACATCTCCATCTCCCTGGCCAATACCACCACCAGATTGCGGATTGTGTTTGAATCTCGGCAGATCTATCTGTGGTAAAGGTATGGATACAATGTCCTTCCCTTTTTTACCGAGCATATCACTGTGCTTTATAAACTTTCTCAGATTCTCCCTTATCTTCCCCTTTACTATTTTACGAAATCGATTGTGATCGCTCTCGATATTAAGTGCCATATCTCTTACCTACTTGGAATCGCCTCTTGCAAAAATAGATGCTACAAATTGTAAAACATCTGTAGCGCAGATCTCACAATATCCATAATTATTAATCAATCTGGCTTTTACAATATCTATCTTCTCCTGTGTCTCTCTATCTACCACAGACGATACAAGGGATGTAAGTTTTATTGTATCTTTCTGATCCTCAAAGAGCTTTAACTCAAGAGCCTTAAATAACCTCTCATTACTCTTATAATCGAACTGTTTGCCTTCAAGGGCAAGCGCGCCAATATAATTCATAATCTCTTTCCTGAAGTCATCTTTTCTACTCTCAGGAATGTCAATCTTCTCCTCAATAGAACGCATAAGCCTTTCATCTGGCTCCTCATCCTGACCTGTATATTTGTTGTGTATCTTTTCTCGCTGCGTATATGCCTTTACATTGTCAATGTAGTTGGCACAGAGTTTGGATATAGCAGATTCATCTGCGGCTATTGCCCTCTGAACTTCATTCTTGACAATATCTTCATATTCTTTTTTGACCTCGTTCAGCAGGTCTCTGTATCTCTTCCTCTGTTCCTCGCTTGTTATCAGAGAGTGATGTTTTAGCCCGCTCTCAAGTTCATTCAGAACCATGAATGGATTTATACATCCTTCACCTTTATCAGAGACCAGTGCATTTGAAATCTTATCCTGTACATATCTTGGAGATATACCTTCCATTCCTTCTCTCACAATATCATGCCTGAGCTCTTTTATCGCATCCTCAGTAAAGCCGGGGAGGGTTTTTCCATCATATAATTTCAACTTTTGCATAAGGGATAGATTGAATCTCTTGGGTTCTTCGAGCCTTGTAAGCACTGCCCACATAGCAGCCATTCTTATAGTATGAGGGGCGATATGTTTTCCCTTGATCTTATCCTCATTGTAATCACGATTGTAAATCTTGATCTCCTCTGAAAGTTTGGTAATATATGGGATGTCTATCTTTACTGTCCTGTCTCGCAGAGCCTCCATAAATTCATTATTTTGAAGTTTTTTATACTCCGGTTCATTGGTATGTCCGATTATTACCTCGTCAATATCTGTTTGTGGAAATTTCTTGGGTTTGATCTTATGTTCTTGAGATGCCCCGAGCAGGTCATAAAGGAATGCAACATCAAGTTTGAGTACCTCGATAAACTCTATCAAGCCTCTATTTGCAATATTGAATTCGCCATCAAAATTAAAAGCCCTCGGATCAGAGTCTGAACCATATTCAGCAATCTTACGATAGTTGAGATCCCCCGTCAGTTCTGTTGAATCCTGATTCTTTTCATCTTTTGGCTGAAATGTACCAATCCCTATTCTGTCTTTCTCTGAAAGAATAAGCCTTTTAACCTTTATATGTGAATATACCTTTTCAAGGTCTCCCCTGTATTTTATATTGAGATCTCTGAAAATAAATCTACAAAATGGACAGAGATCTCCGGTGTCAGGTATCCTGAAATCGCCTGATTCCAGCTTTAAGGCTTTTATAAATTTTGATCTAATATCTGACGGTATAAGATGCAAAGGTTCTTCGTGCATGGGACATGGATGTTCTTCCATCTCACCATCTTTATTTGAACCATCTTTGGGCAACATCCAGCTGTATGTATAGAGCGCCCCTTCTTCTGTTTTTGAATATTCTTCAAGTCCTTTTTTTAATAATCTCACAATTGTGCTTTTTGCGCATCCGACTGGTCCATGGAGCAATAAAATCCTCTTTTCTGTGCCATATCCATTGGCGGCACTCTTAAAAATATTCACAAGTTGCATAAGGGGTATATCGAGCCCAAATATTGCATCAACACCATTTGATATCTCTCCGTCAAAGAAGTTGTAATGTATTATCTTTTTACGGGCATCTACATATTCTCTTGTCCCATAAGATAGAATCATATCATAAATTCTCTGGAATGAAGTTCGTGTCACTCTGGGATTACTTTTTACTATAGCAAGATAGTCTTCAAACATACCTTCCCAGTGTAACTCCTGAAATATCTTTCTGTCCTGCAAATTGGCTATCTGAGATATAAAAAAGTTATCTGCCATAAATTTCCTCCTTTGATAATTGATTTTATAACAACCATTTTAACAAAAGACAATATAATTTGGCATTTACAAATTTTACAAAATGGTTGAAAAAATCCAAAAAATCCCTTGACAGATAGGTAATATTAAGGGTATTAAACTCTACTCTTATTTTTACTTTTCAAAGGAGTTGGAAAGATATGAAGACAGATTCAATCAGAAATGTTTCAGTTATTGGTTATGATGGCGCGGGTAAGACCTGTCTGATAGAGGCTATGGTCAAATATGGTTCTCCCGAAAGGGCATCAAAAGAGATTGTACCAACAAGACTTGACCTGGAAAATGAGGAATTGAAGAGGAATATTACACTCTCAACAAAGACCACATTTACTCAATGGAAAGATACACATATCAATCTACTGGATACTCCAGGATTTTTCAATATTCTGGGCGAGACATATAATACTATAGCTATGACAGAGGCATCTGTTCTGGTTATAAAAGCAACCAGCCCTATCAAACATTATATTGAGAGATTTGGATTTCTCACCGAAGACCGCGCAAAACCGATGGCAATCTTTATAAACCAATGTGATTTGGAGAGGGCTGACATTGACGAAGCGGCGGCAAGCCTCTCAAATGAGATTAAAGGAAAGATCGTATTTATATCATACCCAATTGGTCTGGATACAGCACATCTGGGAGTAGTGGATGTATTAAGAATGAAGGCATATTATTATCAGGGTGCATATGGCAAATTTCAGGAAAAAGAAATTCCGCCCGAACTCAAGGATAAGGCTGAAGAACTTCATACGCAGCTTGTTGAGATACTGGCAGAGACAGATGATGCACTTGTAAACAAATATCTGGAGGGGACTCCTCTTACAGAAGAAGAACTTATTCAGGCATTTCAGAAAGGATTTGCATCAAGGATGTTCTTTCCTGTATTTTCAGGGGCTGCAAAAAAAGCCACAGGAATAAATTTGCTTCTTGATTATATTGTAAATACATTTCCAACACCGTCCTCCCGTGAATGGACATCTAAAATTGGCGAAGATAAGCTGGAGATGAGGAAAGTAGATGTAAATGAGCCCTTTTCAGCAATAGTTTTCAAGACTACAGTTGATCACTTTCAGGGCAAAGTAACATATATTCGAATAATTTCTGGCGTTTTAAAACCTGACTCTCCTGTTTATAATGCTACAAAAAGGGTAGAAGAGAAATTTGCAACGCTTATCAGGGTTGATGGAAAGAATCAGATACCACTTACGGAGGCAATAGCAGGTGATATCGTATCTATAACCAAGTTAAAAGATACGCAGACAGGCGATACACTTGCCACAATAGACAGACCTGCCAACTATCTTGTTATGGAGTTTCCTCAGCCCACAATTTCATTTTCTCTCAAAGCCAAAACAAAACAGGATGAAGATAAACTCTCAAACGGATTACAGAGACTTGTGGAAGAGGATCCACTCCTATCATATACAAGGACGACCGATACAAAAGAGTTATTGCTATCAGGAATGGGGCAGGCTCACCTTGAAATTGCTATTGAGAGACTTAAGAGAAAATACGAGGTGGATGTAAATACTCAGCCGCCCAGGATACCGTATAAAGAGACAATCAAGAAACCATCCAAGGCACAGGGTAAATACAAGAGACAGTCAGGCGGTAGGGGACAGTACGGTGATTGCTGGCTTGAACTCAAGCCACTACCTCGCGGCAAAGGGTTTGAATTTACAGAGTCAATATTTGGAGGTGCTATACCCAAAAACTACATACCATCTATTCAAAAAGGTGTTGAAGACGCGATGCTCGAAGGTCCTCTGGCTGGTTATCCTGTAACAGATCTCTCTGTCAATGTCTACGATGGATCATATCATGAAGTGGATTCTTCAGATATGGCATTCAAGATTGCAGGATCTATGGGATTTAAAAATGCCTATGCCGCGGCAAACCCTATCCTTATAGAACCAATTATGCAACTTGAGATAGTCATCCCCGAAGAGTTTCTGGGAGATGTAATTGGAGATATAAATTCCAGAAGAGGCAAGATTTTAGGTATGGAGCCGACCCCTCGAGGCAATGTAGTAAAGGCACTCGTCCCATACGAGAACACAGCCACCTATGCAACTGATCTGCATTCAATCACTCAGGGTATTGGTTATTTTACTATTAAATTTTCACACATGGAAGAGGTACCTGCTACAATATCCCAGAAGATTATTGAGGCTTATCAGAAGCAGAAGAGCCAGCAGGAGGAAGAGAAATAGGGCTCTCTTTTACCCTGAGGCGAAGTTTTATAACCATAAGAAGAGCTTCAAAGAATATCTTTTGAGACATCTTGGACTTCCCAAGAATTCTGTCTGTAAAAATAATAGGCAGTTCAAAGACCTTAAATCCTTTTTTATATGTACGGTAGTTCATCTCAATCTGAAATCCAAAACCGGACAAGAGCAGGTTGTCCAGATCAATTGATTCCAATACAATTCGTCTAAAACACTTAAATCCACCCGTAAGATCTCTAATTGGTATTCCAAGGACTGTCCTGGAGTAAAGTGAACCACCCTTACTTATGAGCATCCTTATAAATGGCCAATTTTCAACTCCGCCACCTTTTACATATCTTGAACCAATAACAAGATCATAATCTTTGATCTTTTCAAGAAACTGTGGGAGATAATCAGGATTGTGAGAAAAATCAGCATCCATCTCAAATATATGTTGATATTCCCTCTTTAGAGCCCATTTGAACCCAGCCACATAAGCCTTGCCAAGTCCCTCCTTCTTTTCCCTGTGCAATACAAAAAGGCGATCCTTAAATTCGCCATTTGCAAGTTCATCAGCAATCATTCCAGTACCATCAGGTGAATTGTCATCTACAATGAGAATATGTGTATCAATTTTTCCAAAGACTGCTCTTATAATATTATTTACATTCTCTTTTTCATTATACGTTGGGATTATGACCAGATTTTCTGACATTTTTAAAACACTCCATAATTGTTATTCAGTATAAAAACTTTATTCCCAGTGAAGCAATATGTCTTGAAAAATCGTACAATCCACTCTTACTATTGGACATATTCATAAGGAATGCATAACCCGTATTCAGATAGAGTTTGTCAGAGTAGAGCCTGAAATCTACCCCTGTTTCAAAAGTAATTCTTGAATCCACTCTTGAATCTGAATTGTTATCCAACAGAAAATCAGGATTGCTGATTTTTTCTGAGAACATATAATATGAATAACCAGCAATAGCATTAACAATTATAGATCTTCCATATTTATAGACTATCCCGATTTTAATCTCTGGTCTCATAAATTTCCATGCATCACCATCAGACATATTTATTCCAAATGAATCTTTATTAAATATCAAGAAATCTGGACTGGTTGAATAGGAAAAATAGATATAGGGATCAACAAGCAGTCCTGACCTGTCAAAATCTGTCGAATAAACTTTTTCAAAATAATGTCTCAAAAGTACAGGTGCTCCAACAGCAAATACCGACTTTTCACCTATGCCGAGACCAAATTCTGGATTGATTTTATGACCAAAGTCATATGCGTCAAAATTGTTTGAGATAAAATCATAATTATAGGTGTAATTTACACTTAAATAAAACAAAGGTTTTACAAATCTATAATTGAGAACAAATTCATTTGAGTTGAAATTATATTGATGCAGATTGGAATTTATCCCCTGATAACCATTATACAGAATTCCAAATATATTTGATGATGAATCAAGTATTTTATAGCCTATAGAGTATCTCGCCTCGGTCCTTAAGTCATATCTCTCACCATACCTGACATCCTGTAACTTAATTGCATCATTATCAGGGTATAATAGTACATTTGTATCAAAAACTTCGTTTATGCCTAATAATAGTCTGAATCTTTCAGATGAATCTTTCTTTGTATTCTTTTCTATTGATATTAACTTTGAACTAATAACAAATTGGTTGCTATATTCATCTCTCATCTTTTTCAGGAGCATGGTGGTGGCCTGTAAGTCGGAATCCATTGCCTTTTTAATTATTTGAATAAATTCTTTTTTGTTTTTATGCTCTATTCGTGGATTGCTTTCAATCTTTTTGAGAATTAGTTCAAGATTATCCTTATCCTGTAATCTATTGTAATTGAGTCCCAGATAGATAAGTATCAATGGATCTTCCTGATATTTTGGAATTCTCTCAAATCCAGAGATTGATCCCTTATAATCGCCATTGTAATATTTGCAGATGGACAGATATCTGATGACTTCATAGTTATACTGGTTAAAATTCAAAAAGCGTGCAAATAATTTTTCTGCTTCAGCATAATTTTTCAGCATAAAATTAGAAATTGCAGCAATATAAATAGCATCTGAATTATTGGAATCCTTCTCAAGCACAGAATTGCATATTGCTATTGCCTCTTCGTACTTTTTTTCTTTGTATAAAGAAAGTGCTGTTGTGTTTTCAATATCACTATTTGCCAATAAAGATCCTGAGAGCAATAAAGATATAAGAATTACCAATATACTTCTTTTCATATCAAACTCCTTTATTATTCTTCAAGATAATTAATTTTTAATAAGGAAATATATTTTATTCCATCTACTTCATAAGAGGCACCCAAATAATGCGTTTTAGAGGAGGGCAGGGTAGATGGCCCTTTTATTGTTGCAGTCTTATTGTTGCTGATAATTGTTCCAAGTTCTTCATTGCCGTTCAAGATATTATCTATTGTCCATTTTATTTCAGGATCTGTAACACCCTCCGGTAATCTTGAAGAGTCAATCTTTGCCTCTATTAATAATTCCTGATTGGGTGATAAATTGATGACCTTGCTGTTGAATTTTATGGGTTGAGCAAGTTCCATACTTATTCTGTTTTCTATGTCAGGCAGTAGATTTACCTTTTTCCTGTCAAGCATATAGACAACGGTGGTGTTTGGACCTGTTAAATATATGGCGATATTATGTTCTCCGGGCTTAAGATGATTTAGATTAAAGAAATCCCTATTATCAGTCAGAATATTATTCAATGAGTTTTCTGCAATACGTTCACCGTTATCATATATTGAAATAATTACATCATCTGAAAGCAACTCCTTAATATCCTGAGGTAGATTGATGGTTAGAGTAGCTGTTTCAAGATCGGTTTTTGGCTTTTCTCCACAGGATAGAGATAATGTTAATAAAAAAAGGATTTGAAATAAAACAATTATTCTTTTCATATTTCATTCTCCTTACTTTACATCAATAACCAAATTTGTATTTCTATAAATCAGGTTCTTTTCAAAATCAACAGGTATATTTGGGCTTGTATATATCTCCTTGCATGCGGATTTCCTCTGTTTTGTTGCAACAAAGAATGGATCAAACTGAAAATCTTCAATAAATCTATCAAAAATATTCTCATCTGTCATCTTTACAGAGCCGGTACTTATTGGGGTCTTTATCTTTTTTATTGTCTCTTCAAGGTCGTTCAATCTAAACTGCGATGGCTCGGTCGGAAGCACCTGAGGTAGAATCTTGGAATATGTACCCTGTTTAACCAGTTTATAATTGTTGTCTGATTGAATGAGGTTTTTGACTGATACTTCATTTTCAAGAACAAATATCTCTGTGGTACCATCCTGAGAATTCACCTTTATTATCATTGAGGTTGGTTTTTCCCTTATTATTTCTGAAGTGGGGGTGTTTATTATTCCCTTAATTTTTGCACTGAGAGTAGTGATAAGTATGTTACCTTTTAATATGGTTATTGTCTCTTCATTATCAGCAATTTCTGTAAAATTGATATCTGAATCAGCAGGCACAAATATAATAAATCTATCCTTTATTACAACTCTCAGCGAGGTATTTTCATCAGTCTTAATCCTTACGCCACTTTTTAACACAGAATCGGATGTATTAATAACCCATTCTTTTGAACCTTTGACTCTTGTTTTATACTCTTTGCCAGAGATAAAAATAATTGACCCCGAAGGCTCCTGTGCATAAGATATTGTAACAAAGAATAGAAAAGTTAGAGAAAATAATAAAATTTTTCTCATCTTTAATTACCTCCTTGGATTATGTATTATATAACGATATTTCGTATTTGCAACACATCTTTTAAGGCTTTTCCTTTCTATTAATGAATCTGGAAGAATCAAAGAGTATTCTATCCTTGAATCAACTATATTACAGTTTTCTCCAATAATACAATTTCTTAGTAAAGAATTCTTTATATTGCAACCATAACCAACAATATTGCCATTAGCATCCACAACTCCTGATATAAAACTTTTTGAAAAAACCAGTGTATTCAATCTCAATTTAATTAGTTCAAAATTGGTATTAAATAAAGATTCGGGTGTTCCAATGTCAGGTGAATCCTTATTTGTAATAAATCCTGAAACTTTCTTTGAATTTTTTATTAGAGCAGGGTACATAATCTTGTTTATACAGCCATTTTCTGGCAGAAAATCAAACGATTCAGGACTGAGAATGTGAACGCCCATAAATTTGAGTTTCTTTAGTTTGAAATCTTCAGGTGGAGTCTCCTTTATAAACCTTACCTGATTGTGATTGTCTGCAAAAACTGCATTTATATCCGGCAAAGCATTATCTTTCTTTAATAACATTAAGGCATCAGGCTTTCGATTTGAAAAGAATTCTATCATTTCATTAATATTGACATTTGTAACCGTATCTCCGTTGAGGATAATGACCGGTGTGTCGATTTTGTAATGTTTAATAATATTTTTTATTCCGCCGCCTGTACCGAGTATGACTGGCTCATAAGTAAAATCAATTTCGCAAAATTCGCGGGATATATATGCCTTGATCCTATCTGGAATATAATGTAGATTTACAAAAATTCTCCTTATTCCAGACTTTTTGAGAAGCATTATCTGGTGCCATAAAGGTGTCTTATTTAGAAGTGGTACCAGAGGTTTTGGTATATTATCTGTAAATGGTCTGAGTCTGGTTCCAAAACCTGCTGCAAGTACAATTCCAGCAAAATTATTCATAAATTTCATCAGTTATTAAATTCTGGAACATATTTTGATAAAATATTATATAACCCTTTAAAATCTTTGAACTTTTTCAAGGCTTCACGAGCATAAGAAAAAGATGTAGAAACATAAGGCAAGAATGAAGGGTTTTTCTTGACCCTATCTATAAAAATAAATCTTCCGCCATCTTTGAGCTTGCGCTGGATTGTCTGCATAAAGAACTGCCCGACAAATGAATCATATTCAAGATTAAATCCATATTTAATAAGGTTATTAAAATATAACTTAATGAAATCATTGACTATTTTATCATCAAAACTAATATAACTGTCCCTCAATAATGCCACCAGATCATATACAATTGTCCCCATCAGAGCATCCTGAAAATCAATTAAATAAAGCTCATTATTGTAAATCATTATATTTCGACTCTGATAATCCCTATGTGTAAAAATGTTTGAAGATGCATCAAGCCGTCGTGATATGTCAGAAAAGTAATTTTTTATAGTATTTTTATCTCTCTCAGGAATTTTTATGTTATTTCTTGCCTCAATACCGTATTCAATAAAATGTTCAAATTCCCAGAAATATAGGTCATAATCAAATTTTCTTAAAAAAGCTATACATTTATTATCAGGATTTTTTCTGGAATTGTTTTTTAACTTTGCAAGAAGGTTGATGGCTTTTTCATACAAAGTATAATCAATCTTTTTCTTAAATTCAATCTCAAGAGTAGTATCGCCCAGATCTTCAAGAATAATTAGACCCCTGTCAATATTTTGAAAATAAATTGATGGCACAGGAATTGAAATTCCACTTAGATAATTACAAATATTTATAAAAGGGAATTCATCGATTGGTTGATTCCTAAAAGCCTCTTCAGATTTTTTCGTAAGTTCTGGATTCCATTTCATCAGGATATAAGACCTTCCTGATTCATCAAAGATCCGATAATAGGATCTATAAGAGGCATCCCCTTTGAGTTTTAATGTACCTGACACAACAAATTTTGATCCTGTTGAATCTTCAACTATTTGTTTAATATCAGTATCTAACATATTATTATTACTCATAATAAATGAACTCCTTATAAAATAAATGATAAAATGAAATGTCTGATAATATATATTATGTTAACTTATTCATATTTACCTTTTCTCAAACCTATGTTAATGACAAGAGCCACAAGTAGTATTGAACTAATCAATGAAGAGCCTCCATAACTTAAAAATGGAAAGGTCACCCCTACTACGGGTAATAGCCCCAATAGCATAGATATATTTATTGAAAAGTGAAGGAAAAAATATGCAAAAATACCAAAAGCAATATTCTTTCCAAAAAGTTCATAACATTGATAAGATATTTTCAAAATCTGATATAAAAATATTAAACACAACAAAATTAAAATTACAGAACCTATAAAACCCCATTCCTCTGCAAAAATGCTAAAAACAAAATCTGTATGCTGTTCAGGTAAGAAACTAAACTGCGATTGGGTAGAATTCATATACCCTTTTCCGAAAAGTTGCCCTGAGCCTACAGCTATAATTGATTGAATTGAATGGTATGCAGAACCCAGAACATCGGATTCAGGATTTATAAAAGATAAAATTCTCTTTTTTTGATATGGCTTTAAAAATTTGTACCAGGCAATAAGAGAAACAACAATTCCAGATATAACCAATATTATAAAGTTGGAAATTTTTATTCTATTAAATAAGATTATTAAAGCACCTATCAACAGTATTATCATTGCAGTACCCAGATCAGGTTGTTTCAAAATCATTATAAAAGGTACTATTACGGATATAAAAGGAATAGTAAGTTTATTTAAGGACCAGCTATTATAAACTTCTTTTTTATCTGAATAAAATTTTGCCATAATAAATACTATAGCAATTTTAGTAAGTTCAGCGGGCTGCATCTGAAATATACCAAAACTCAGCCATCTCTTTGCACCCATGGCAGTTTTGCCGAATAAAAAGACCATAATGAGTAATATTATACATATATAATAAATTACATATACAAAAATTTCATATTTTTTATAATCAATTAAAATCACGGGAACTGATATAATAATTCCTATTATTGCCCATATTAATTGGTTATAATAATACTGGTATTCAATACTTCTCGGAGTTGTTACTGAATATAAGTTAACGATTCCTATTATAATTAAAACAAGGCTTATTACACCGAGTATTATTACATCAGTGTTACTTTTTTTCTTTGTAAAAATATCCAAATATCAGTCTCCTGATTCATCTATTACTGTATTTGAGGATATAAATTCTGTATTATTATCAAAGACCATACCTTTGTACATCTCATAATACAACTTTATTGCCTTAAATACATACGGTGCCGCCCCACTCGCCCCATGACCACCATGCTTATGGAATACCGCTACAAGTATTTCAGGTTCATCTACATCAGCATAGCCAACAAACCATGCATGATCTTTGTGAATATATGAATTGCTTATGTTTTTTCCTTCTTTCATTTCAACAACCTGTGCTGTACCAGTCTTTCCAGCTATTTTTATTTGTTTGTTATTCCCAAAAATTTTATACCTCTGATATGCCGCAGTTCCACCAGGTTCATTTGCAACACCATATAAACCCATAACTACTTTTTTAATAATATCTTCTCCGATATCAAGTCTTTTCTTAATAATAGGATCGGACTTTTTGATTAATTTATTCTCCTGATCTCTAATCTCTTCTACAATTATTGGTTTTAATAAATTTCCTCCATTTGCCAGTGTGGCGTATGCATATGCAAGCTGAATTAGTGTTACATTTACATCTCCCTGTCCAATAGATGCATTTATGGCATAACCTCTGTGATAAGCCCCAAATTTCTTACTGCCTTTATAGTATTCTCTATTTGGCAAAATTCCTGATGTCTCTTCATCAATTTCAAGCCCGGTTTTTGAGCCAAAGCCAAGCAAATTTCCATATTTGTATATATTATCAATATCGAGCCTGTCACCAAGTTTATAAAAATATACATCGCAGGACTGCACAATTGCTCTATGCAAAGCCATAGATCCATGCCCCTTTTTTGCCCAGCATCTAAATGGTCGGGTACCAAACTGAAAAATTCCATTACAAAATGTGGTTGTGTTCTCTGTAATAAGCCTTTTATCAAGTGCTGCAAGTGCAGAGACAATCTTAAATGTAGAGCCAGGAGGATAATGGTCCTGTGTGACTTTATTAATAAGAGGTTTTAAGGGGTCGTTTATCATATTATTCCAATCGCTCTTGCTTATTCTCTGACTGAGCTTTGTAGGAGAAAATGCTGGACGACTTATCAGCGCATAGATCTTACCATTTGTTGGATTGATTGCTATAAGTCCACCGTCAACCACATCAAATATCTTTTCAAGTTCTCTTTGATAATTTATATCAATTGTAAGATAGACATCTTTGCCCTGAACAGGTGGAAACTTCTTTATTCTCTCTTTTAAGTAATCCTTTACCTCTGATATGTCCACTTTGAATCCTTTTGCATCAACCAGGATATACTCTTTGCCCTCCTCTCCCCTTAGATAATCTTCATAAGCCAGTTCAATCCCTCTCTTGCCAATAATATCTCCCTGCTTGTAAATCTCACCATGCTTATTCTTATCCTGAAGCGTCTTTCTGTCAATTTCCCCCACATAACCGACTATATGGGAGGCAATATCTCCCAAAGGATAATCTCTATATGAATCCATAAGTATCTCAACACCCGACAGTTCTTCAATATTGGATTCAATTATTGCTATCTGATCAAAACTGAGGTCTGTCAGAATCTTAATTGGTTTGAATCTCTCAAGCCCCTTCTTTTTCTTTATCTCCCTTATTATATCGGGCAAATGCTCCTCTGGTATCCCTATCAGACTATCTATCTTTTCGAGTACCTTCCTATAGTTTTTTACAAATGCTGGAGTCAAATATAAATTGAATGAAGGTCTATTCTGTGCAATTACCTTCCCATTTATATCCAGAATCCTTCCCCGCAGTGGGCTCAACCTGACCTCCTGAATAAAATTTTTATCTGCTCTGTGATAATAGTATTCCCCAATCTGAATCTGTATTCTATAGAGTCTCAAAATTATAATTAAGAAAACAAAAATG